>NZ_VUNS01000005.1 GCF_009695545.1 Victivallis lenta
GCATTTGACTGTTCGGATTAGCAGGAAATTGTTGGCACATTCCATCAATTGCTGTATCAATCAGAAATATGGGAATCCGCTTCTACAATTTGAACGGATTTTTTGTTAAAAAACTTGCACACGGCGTGAAATAGAAACAATGGACGAACACGACATGCAGTGTCGGGCACGATCTCTCAGAGAGCGGAGCGGGGGGCTCCGAAAAGTACCCGAAGTTTTACCCCGGAAGGCCCGAGATTCGTGGCCGGAGATAAAGCAACTTTTCAGGGAACATGGGAGGGCGCGGTAGATTTTATCGAATTTATGGATTCAGTGCAGATTTTCAACAATAGGAAGAGGTTGATCATTATGAAAAAACGGGGTTTCACACTTATAGAGCTTCTGGTCGTCATCGCGATCATCGCGATTCTTGCCGCCATGTTGTTGCCGGCGCTTCAAAAGGCGCGCTCTTCTGCAACGAAGACTGCCTGCGTCAATAATTTAAAACAGATCGGCGCCGCGCTTGCCATGTATGCGGGTGACCAGCAAAATTTCCCGCCTGGCGATCAGCAGGAGATGGAGGCGTATAACCTGCAGCGCTGGTATCACCGCATTCGTCCCTATCTCGGCAGCAGCGAGGTGGTGACCGATTGGGTGCGGGCGACCGAAACGGGCAGGGAGGGAGCGCTTTTCTGCAAGGCTACCGAAGTGGTTTTCGGCAATGACGGGCTTTCCAATACAGTCTCTTACGCGATGAACTCTTTTTCCACGCTTTCGCGAGATTTCGGCTTCCGTCCGTCGCGGCTCGCGTACGATCCTTCGCAATGGTGGGAGAATTACATGGTGCGGCCTGAATCCCGTTCGCCGCGCATTGCAAACAGCAAAATCATCTTTGTCAGCGAACTCGGCCATCTGAGCGACGGTTATACGCATCCGTCGATCCGCACCCGGGACAACTATTTCGGGCTCGACGGCAGCACCTCGGCCGATCTGCGTCACGGCGGCAAGAATGCACTGATGTTCGACCTGCATGTCGAATTCGTCACTCCGCCGAAAGTGGCGGAGGGGCTTTATCTGTACTGATCGTGAAAGTAGTTTCGTCATGCATTTGATTTCTCCTGCTCTGAAGGTTCTCCTGTATGGGAAACGGGCCGTGGCCGGACAGATCGTCACCGCCCTGATCGCCGGTTCCGCGCTGTTCGCAGCCGCCGGCGAACCGGTCGTCCTGAAGAATTTCACCGACTCCGCGCGCTGCACGCTGAAGAAGCCGTTCGCTTCCCTGTCGGCGGACGGCGTGACGCTGCGGATCGACACGACGGCAAGCGAAAACGAGTGGAATCCGGTTTTCCTGACCAATCCCGGCGTGCTGAAACCGTCCACCGCCTACGTCGCGACCTTCCGCTGCCGGGTGGAAGAGCCCGATATGAATGCGAAGTGCCTGTGTTTTCTCTGCCGTCCTGTTTCCGCCGAGGGTTCTGCGCTTGATACGATGTGGGAACAAGGCGGCGGCAGCGCCTCTTTCCGGCCGGTCAGGATCAAATTTCGCACCGGGAACGCCGCGGACTATGCGTTCCAGATCCATACCCACCGGAAGCTGAAGGGGGAAATCACCGATTTCCGGCTGGTCGAAGGGCTCGGCGAAGATTACTACCCTGCGACGCCGGACGCCGCCCCCTGCACGGATTCGCCGGGACCGCTGCCGACCGGGGCGAAGGAGTTTTCGGTCCATCCGCCGTCGAATCCGGGCGGCGCCGTCGTCGAAGCGGCCGCCTTCGGCCTCTCCGCCGACGCGGCCGACAACGTCGATGCGCTGAACCGCGCTCTCGAACACTGCCGGGAAACCGGGGCGGCGAAACTGGCCGTCGCTCCCGGAACTTACCGGATGACCGCCGACCGGCCGGTCAGGCTCGAACGGATGCGGGATTTCATCTTCGATGGCGGCGGCGCGACATTCGTCTGGCACAAGAAACGCGAAGCGAATTTCCGGCTCGACGGCTGCGAGCGGGTCGTCATGCGCAATTTCAAAATGGACTGGGAGTGGGAGAAGGACCCGCTGGCCAGCCTGGTCGAAGTCGTCGACGCCTCCGACAGTCGCGTCGACTTCCGCTTCTGCGAATATGAGACGTTTCCGCGCCGCGATGTGCGGGTCATCGTCGTTTCCAGCTACGACCCGGCCACGAAATCGGTCGGAATCGAAGGAGGCTTCGACTGCTTTGCAGAACAGAAAGGTGTCGAAACGGAGTGGCTTTCGGAGAATGTGCTTCGGATGCACGGTAAAAACTTGCCGCTTTTCCGCAAGGGGCAACTTTTCCGCATGCAGCACTACTACTACGACATGGACGGTTTCGTCATGAGCGACAACCGCCACCTGACGCTTGAAGATATCGATGTTTACTCCTGCGCCGGAAGTGCTTTTGTGATCAGCGGCCTCCAGCAGTACTGGGAATTCCGGAGAGTCAACATCGCCGCGCCGGCCGGAGTGCCGCGCCGGCTCATCACCTGTGCGGGCGATCACTGTCACATCAGGCGTTCGCGCGGATTCTTCAAGATGGAGGATTGCGAATTCAGCCTCGGCGCGGACGACTGCCTGAATGCGCACGATACCTCCGGTTACGCCGAAAAATCCGGCACGCACTCGGTTACGACGCGGAACGTCACATCCATCGACACCTTCCGCCCCGGCGCGCCGGTTGAACTCCGTCACGGCGACTACTCCCCGACCGGCTTCCGTTCCGCGGTCAAATCGGTCCGCCCCGTCGATGCGGAAAAGGGGATGCACGAGATCACCTTCGAAGACCCGGTTCCGGAGCCGGTCGATTGCGGCTTCATCCTGTTCAACTGGACCTACGACACACGGAACATCATCGTGCGGAACTGCTTCTTCCACGACAACCGTGCGCGCGGCATCCTGCTGCTCGGACGCGACATCACGCTCGAAAACAACCATTTCCGGCACAACGACATGGGAGCGGTCAAAATCGAAACCGGTTATACCTTCAATCTGTGGAGCGAAGGGTACGGCGCGGACAACATCGTCGTGCGGAACAACCGCTTCGACAGCGTGAATCCGCGCGGCGCCGGCAGCGGCGGCAAGGCGCGCGACATCTACATGGGCGTCTACATGGAAACCGATCCGTCGATGCGGCGGACCGACTACCCGATCCTGTCGAACATCCTGTTCGAAAATAACACGTTCAAGGACAGCTACGGGCTCGTCGCCTTCATCAGTTCGGCCGGGAACGTGACCTTCCGGAACAACACCTTCACGAATCCGACCCCGCGCCGGGACCCGCTGCCCTACCGCGCCGCGTTTTACGTGACCAACGCAACCGGAGTCAGGATCGTGAACAACCGCTACATCGCTTCGCCGAACGTGCCGAATCCCGGCGTCTACGCCGACCCCGATTCCGTAAAGGGACTCGTCGCCGCCGGAAACACGGTCGTCAGCGAATAGTCCGGGCATTGTCCGCCGCCGGGACCTCCGGCCGCAGCAGCGGCCGGAACGTCCCGAGGCCGCTTTGCACGAGAAGCGCGATCACGGCGTCGACATTGCCGGAGTCGACCGGCAGCAGCGGTGCGATCTCCTCTCCCCGGCGGTTCTCCCCGTCGTCCCCCACCCTTTTCAGCTCTTCCGGCAGCAGGGAGGCGAGATCGAGGTGCGGCAGCTTCAGCGCCTCGATTCCGGCGCCGGCGAGGCGGCCGTCGCGGAGCGAATACAAGCGGCTCATCACCGCGCGGTCGCCGGGCTGTCGCTGCGGCTGCCCGGCGATTACCGGATCTATGCGCTCCGGCCGGACGGCAGCCGCGGCGCCGAATTGAAACCGGAACGCTCCGGCGGAGAGCTCCGGCTTTCGCTCGACAACTTCAGGGACGGGAATGCGCTTGCGTATGAACTGGTCCGGAACAGGTGAAATGCGGCGGATCCCGTCGGAAATCCGCTCTTTTTTGTATTGATTTTATATGAAATAATAAAAAAACTGTATTTCCCTGTTGACATTGGTTTCGACTTCGATCATAATATTAACACTGGAGGACATTGACAGATCATCCGGGCAGGCGGGCCGCGTTCCGGGGCAGGCATGGAGAATCAGGCGCGAAACGGGTGGAAGGAGATCAGTCTTATAATCACAATTATGTTTATCATCCTCAAGGATAAAGTCGCTTATTCGCAACAGAGCAACAACGGAGGCAGATCATGAAGAGCAGTCTATTTCATCAAATTGATAAACATAATTGTGATTATAGGTATATTAAGGATGCGGGAAGGGGCCGCTTTACTTTGATCGAACTTCTGGTCGTCATCGCCATCATCGCGATTCTGGCCTCTATGCTGCTGCCGGCGCTGAACCAGGCGCGGTCGCGGGCGAAGGATATTCAGTGTACCGGCAATCAGAAGCAGCTCGGCAGCTATCTGATGATGTATATCGACCAGAATCGCGGCATCGTTCCGGCGGTCAACGGCAATTACGGCGGGACCAGCGGCAAGTGGCTCGATGTCTGCGTTGTGCTGGCGACCGGCCGGGCTCCCGGAGATAACCTGCACCTGACGAAAAAGGGCACGCTGTATTACGCCAACGGTGTTTTCGGCTGCCCTTCGATGCCGGGCATCTCCGGAGGCGTGAATTATGCGTACAGCCGCCATTACGGCATCAACAACTGGTTCGCCTCCGACGGCGGCGGCGACAATAACAACGTCGGCTGGAAGCGGCAGCGCAACTACCGGATCATCCGGACTCCTTCGCGCCGGGCCGCGTTCTTCGACATCGACCGCTGCAGCGACGGCAGCTGGATCAATCCGTTTGCCTCGGACCGCAATCAGATGGTCCAGAAGCCCGCGACCGGCGGCGCCTGGCGTCATTACGGCGGCAAGGGGGCGAATGTATCTTTTGCCGACGGCCATGTCGAAGCGCGCCGCGTGGATGAGATCCCGCAGACGCAGACGGTTGACGGCGGCTATTTCTGGAAAGGCACCGGCGGCGAGGCCGAATACTGAGTGAAGGACAAGAATATGATCTGGAATAAATTCAAACTTGATACGGCGAAGAATCTGCCGCTCTACCGGCTGCTGGCGGACCGCCTCCGGCAGATGATCGTCGTCGGCAGCCTCGCCCCGGGCGAAAAGCTCCCGAGTTCGCGGGAACTGCAGAAGCTGCTCTGCGTCAGTGCGATCACCATAGAAAGCGGACTCAACGCGCTGGTGGAGGAAGGCTTTCTCTGCCGCCGTCCGCGCTGCGGCACGTTCGTCGCCGAGACGCTGCCGGGAGCCGGCGTGAAAATCGATCCGCCGAAGTGCATCTATGCGATTTTTTCGAATATGAGCGTGGTTTCCGGCTACTGGTTTCTCGTTCTCGGCGAGCTTGAGCGGCAGTTCCGGGCGGCCGGTTATCAGGTGTGCTTCCGTCAACAGGAGGCGGGAGCTCCGGTTCCGGTGGAGATTTCGCTGTACCGCGACTGCGCCGGGATTGTGCTCTGCGGCTACAATTCGCTGGCTTATACCTGCGAAATTCAGAAGCGGAACATGCCGGTGGTGCTGATCGGCAGCCTCGATACCGAGAGCGACAGCGAGGAAAACCTCGATATGGTGGTTCACAACGACCGCGAGCGCGCGATGATTTCGACCGCGCATCTGCTCGATCTCGGTCACCGGCGGATCGCCTGCGTGACCGGCCCGGCCCACAGCAAATTCGCCGCGAAGCAGAAAGCCGGATTCCTGGATGCGATGCGCGATTACGACCTCGTTCCGGACGCGGCGGACTATTTCGACATTCCGGACCTCGAGTACGAAGACGGCGTGAAGGTCGGTTACGAGATCTTCTGCCGCCGCAACCGCCCCACCGCGATTTTCGCCGGAAACGACCGGGTGGCGATCGGAATCATCGCCACGGCCGAGAAGCTCGGATTCCCGGTTCCCGAGGAGTTTTCGATCATCGGCTGCGGCGGCCTGATACTCGGCGGAGTTCCGCACACGCCGGCGCTGACCACGACGGTCAGTCTGCCGGAGGAGAGTGCCCGGATTGCCGCCGAAAAGCTGTTCCGGCAGATCCGCGATCCGGAAGCGCCGCGCGGAACGACGGTCGTCCGCGTCAGCACAATCAGTTTCGGTGAGACCACCATGGTCTGCAGGAGCGGAATTCCGGGCGGCATCGTGCCGGCGGAACCGGTCCGCCTTGCTTCGGTCTGACCGATCTCATTCAACACGGAACAAACGGAGAACAGGAAGATGTCCATGTCTGCACGCAGCGTATTGATTCTTGCGGCGGCTGCCGCGCTGCCGCTTACGGCGGCGGAACTGCCGCAGGGCGTCAGATTCGACCGGAACGGGTCGTTCCGGGTCGGCGACGCCGAGTTTTACATCCAGAACTACTCGCCGAGCTGGACTCCGGCCGCCAACGGCAGCTGGAAGGAGCTCAAAACGAAACTCGACAAAAGCGGCCTGTCGCTCTCCGCCGTCATGCGGGTCGGCACCCAATCGGCCGCCGTGACCGAGGCGGTCACGCCGACCGGGGAGAACGCGTTCCGGCTCAAGTTCGACGCGAAGTTCGCCGAGAAGGCGACCGTGAACGCGCTGCACGGCGTGTTCGTGATTCCGGCAGGCGAAATGACCGTCACGGTCGACGGAAAACCGGTCGTGCTTCCGGCCGAATACAGAGAGATGACCGTTTACGGCAACAGCAAGGCGAAGGAACTGCGTTTCACGGCCGCCGGCGGCGCCGGAATCACGGTCTCCGGCGACCCGCTGAAGCTGACCATTCAGGACAATCGCAAGTTCGGCAACGAAACCTTCGCGCTCCGATTCGGCGCCACGCCGAACGCGGGGCAGATGACCGAGGCGTCGTTGACGCTCGATTTCAAAATCGATCCGGTCAGGACCCGGAAGGTCGATCTCGCGCCGGCGGCCAACGCCGGTTTTGCCGACGAGGTCGTGTATGACGGCAAAGGCGGCTGGACCGACCAGGGGCCGGACAACGACCTGCGGATGATCCGGCCCGGTACGGTCGAGGTCGACAGCCTCGCGTTCGATATCATCGACCCTGCGAAGAACGGGGGCCGGGGCGCTCTTGTGCTGAGCGGGAAGAACCGTAAATTCACCGGTTCCGCCGCTTCGCTCGCGCTGCCGGAGAACGAGGCCGGAGCGGTCAATCTGCTGCATGCCTCGGCCTGGACGCCGAAGGCCGGGGAACCGCTCGGTTCGATTGTCGCGGAGTATGCGGACGGCTCCTCCGAACGGATTCCGGTTCGCGCCCGGACCGACTGCGGCAACTGGTGGAATCCGTCGGCGGGCGGGAATGCCGTGGTCGGCTGGAGCGCCGAGAACCCGGAGTCGCTGGTCGGGCTTTACGCTTCGAGCTTCGCTCTGAAAAAAACGGGGCCGGTTTCGCTCCGTTTCGAGGCCGCATCTCCGGATGCGGTCTGGATGATCGCCGCGGTGACGCTCTCCGACCGCCCGGTCCGTTTTCTCGCCGTCAGCGACAAGCCATTGGAGATCAAAGCGAATTATCAGTGGAAGCCGTTGAACTACAAGCGGGTGATCCGCAAAGGCAGTGCGCTTGACTTTTCATTCCTCGCCGATGCGCCGGCCGGGAAATACGGCTTCATCCGGCCGACGGCGGCCGGCACGCTGACCTTCGAGAAGGCTCCCGGCAAGCGCATCCGCCTCTACGGGCCGAACCTCTGCTTCACGGCGAGCTATCTGACGAAGGAGGCGGTCGATCAGCTGGCCGACTATTTCGTCTACTGCGGCTACAACACGGTGCGGATTCATCACCACGATACGCTGCTGCTGGACCCGAAGGCCCCGGATACGCTGACCTTGAGCGCCGAACAGCTCGACAAACTCGACTACCTGTTCTTCCGGATGAAGGAGAAGGGGCTCTACATCACGACCGACCTCTATACGAACCGCACCTTCAAGCCCGGCGACAACATTCCGGAGTGCGATTTCTACGACCAGCGCCAGATGAAGATGCTGATCCCGGTCAGCCGTGCCGCAATGGCGAGCTGGAAGGAGTTTGCGAAACGCTGGATGACCCACCGGAATCCGTACACCGGGCTCACCTGGGCCGAGGACCCGGCGCTCTACTGCATCAACCTGATCAACGAAGAGACGCTGACCAATAACTGGAGCCGTACGCCGTCGAGCGTGAAACTTTACGAAGAGGCATTCAGAAAGTATTGCGCGGAGAAGAAGCTGCCCGGGAGCAGCGCGTCGAACGGCAACCCGGTTTTCCGCCGTTTCCTGCATGAGCTTCAGGAGGCGGTCCTTGCCGAGCAGATCCGGTTCGTGAAGGACGAACTCAAGATGAAGTCGCTGGTCACGAGTTTGAATTACATCAGCGATATTCCGCTGACGCTGCTGCGCAGGCGTTTCGACGTGGTCGACAATCACTCGTATTTCGATCATCCCGGATTCCCCGAGAAGCAGTGGAGTCTGCCTTACAGCTACGGACAGGCGTCGGCGATCAGCCGCATGGCGGTCGTGCCGCGCGGCATGATGGCGAGCCGTCTGCCCGGCAAGCCGTTTCTGGTGACTGAGTTCAACTATTGCAACCCGAATATCTACCGCGCCGAGGGCGGCCCGCTGATCGGCGGATACGCCGCGCTCCAGGACTGGGATGCGCTCTACCGTTTCGCGTGGAGCCACGGTTCGGGCAGCATTTACAAGGTCGGCGGAGCTTACGGCTTCGACGCGGCGAACGACCCGATGGCGCAGCTTTCGGACCGCATTGCGATCGCGATGTTCCGGCGCGGCGACGTCGAAGCGGCGAAGGTCACCTACGCCTACACGGTTCCGCAAGACTGCTTCGAGCAGAATCTCACCGCCGACTTTCCGAATCTTTTCACGAATCTCGGGCTGATTGCCGCGATCGGCTCGGTGCCGCAGGGCGACCGGGAAATTCCGCCCGGTGTGATCGAGCTCTCTCCCGCCGATTCGACGAAACCGGCGCTGCTGAAGGATGCGAAGACCGCCGCGCTCTGGGAGCAGGCGAACAAGGAGAAGCTCGCCGTGAGCGCGACCGGCCAGCTCCGGCTCGACGGCAGGGCGAACAGCTTCACGGTCACCACGCCGCGGACTGAATCGGTCACGCTGAAGTCCGGCAGCCTCGCCGCCGGGACGCTGAGAATCCGGAATGCGAGCTGCTTCCAGACCGTCGCCGCGATCTCGCTCGACGGCAAGGCGCTGGCGGAGAGCGATTCGGTTTTGGTCGTCCAGCTCACGAACCTGTCGAATACCGGAATCCTGTTCGGGAATGAGTCGAAGCGGCTGGTGAAGAAAACCGGAGCGCTGCCGCTGCTGATTCTCAAGGGGAGCGCCACGGTCGAGCTCGCCTCCGCGAAGCCGTACAGAGTGACCGCGCTCGACTGCGACGGAACTCCCTACGGCACGGTGGAGGGAAGCTTCTCGAACGGCGTTTACAGTTTCAAGGCCGACACCACGCTCTTCCCCGGCGGCGTCATGGCCTATCACCTGACCCGCTGATTCCGGCGGGAGAACAGGCCCGGCATTTTGCGATGCCGGGCTTTTTGCGTCATTCCGTCAGGCGGATGCGGCGGAATAGCGACGGATTCTTGAAGGGAGAGAGTCCCGGCGACAGGGCCGCAAAGTAGTTCGCCACACCGTCGTCGCGGTCGTGAAAGACCGCGTTGAACCCGGCGATTCCGCCGGGACGCGGTCCGAGCGGCGCAAGCTCGCTCCACGGAATCCGGACCCGGTAAAGGATTTTCCCGTCCTCGCGGGTCACGGCCGTTTCGAGCCGTCCGGCCACGTCGCCGCTTTCGAGTCCGGCGACGGCCTGCCAGCACCACGGGGAGCGGCCGAAGGCGGCGCCGAATTCGCAGTCGTTGCCGTCGTAACCGCTGCGCGGACGCGCGTCGTTGCCGCAGTCGAAAGCGAACTGCATCGAATCTCCGCGCCAGATTTCGGCGCCGGAGAACGGCTGTTCGAATTGGTCGTCTTTCACTTCGGCCAGCAGATAGAGCCCGTTCCGGTCCCAGGCGAGGAACAGCCGGGCGGAGAGGTCCTCCGGTCCCCGCCAGCTGATGAACGGGTCGGGAGGCTGGATCTGGTTGCGTTCGTCGAGGACGATTTGCGGCGAAAGCCGGTCGAACGGAACGGTTTTCCAGTCCAGCCCGCCGAGCGGCCTGATGTCCAGCATCGGCGGCGCCGTGATCCGGGTCCGGGTTTCGCTTCCGGCAGAGGGACGGAATACGAGTTCGAGCTCCCGCCCGGCAGCCGGCAGGGGAGCCGCGAGCGGCAGCTTCAGCTCGCGCAGCTCGCGCGGCCTGAGGGTCAGCTGCACGGTCGGGCCGCCGTCCGCCTGGAGTGTGCCGGTCCAGTTTTCGGCAAGGTTGTTGCGGATCGACAGCGCCAGCGTCCGGTCGTCGGCCGGGTGGCCCTGGACAGTGAGCGGCTTTTGCCGGGCAAGCTGCCGCAGGATCTCCTGCCGCTGTTCCGGCGAGGTGATCTCAAGATAATACGGCGCTTCGCCGGGGACGAAGCCGCCCTTATGGCGGCTGCCGTACAGATTGCGGACCCCGGCTCCGCGCGGATCGACCGGCTGCGCATCCGGTTCCGGCTCCGGCGACCAGACGGCGAGGTATTCGCGGCTGCCGTTTTTCCAGCCGGCCGCCTTGATTTCACCGTCGAGCAGAAGCTCGCTTTTTTCCGCGCCGTCGAGGATCGAACCGAGCGCCGCGAAGGCGGCGACGGCCGGGAGGGGGCGCAGGCCGTTGTCGTTCCGCCAGATGCCGTATTCGTAGCGTCCGCCTTCGAGACAGCCCGCTCCGGTGAACCAGATGATGTGCCGGAGCTCCGGCAGCGTGCGGCAGAGCAGAAAGCTCCGCGCCAGATATGCGGCCTGCCGTTCGGCCCAGACGGAATCCGGTTCTGCCGTGTAATCGAGCCCCCAGCCGAGTTCGCCTACCCAGAGTTCGCGGCACCCGCCGTATTGCCGGAGCAGTTCGGCCGCCTCCTCAAGCTGGCCGAGCACCTTGCCGTCTTCGGGGCCGGAGCAGTAACCGGCCTGCGGGCCGAGGTAGCGCGGAAACGTGTAAGGGTGGGAAGCCAGCCCGTCGATCGAGTCTGCGGCGAGGCGGAACATTTCGCGGGCGAAGCCGATTCCTTCGCCGGAGACGTTCAGCAGCAGCGGTTTGCCGGTCCGGGCGATTTCCGGATGGAACACCCTGTAGAGCGCGGCCAGGTTCGCGGCCGCTTCCCCGCGGCTGACGCCGGAGGGCTTCAGCATGGTCAGGTCCGGTTCGTTCTGCAGCTCGAAAGCGCCGGCGCGCGGCCCGTAGTGCTCCGCCGTCCAGCGCGCGAAGGCGCGGGCGGATTCGGGATCGGCGGCGAGGCCGTTCTTCTTCTCCACCCACCCCGGCAGCCGGACCATGTCGGTGATGGTGAAGAGCTGGTTCAGCCGGGAGCGGGAGCGGTTGTCGGAGGCGGCAAGTTCGCCGCGGCGCGGCTCGGCGGAGAGCCACGAAGCGGAGTTGCCGCGCGCCCAGGTCGAGCCGGCCCGCCGCATTGCGTCCTGCGGAACATAGTTGATCGCAATACCGAAAAGCCCGTCCTTTTTTCCGGGCTCGACCGGCGGGACCACCGCAAACGGCGCATGCTGTCGGGCGAGCTGTCTGCCGCGGTCGTCGCGGACCGTGATGCGAACCGGATAATAGCCGGGCTCGCGGGCAAATTCGCACGGTACGGCCACCGTTGCGGTCTTCTCCGGGACAAGGACGGTTTCGCGCAGCAGCGGGGCGTGCCCGCCGCCGGGGTCGAGCGTGATTCCGGCGCGGATTTCGCGGGCGGTGGTGTTCCGCAGCCGGATTTCGAGCACGGGCGTCGTTCCGGCGGTGACGACTTCTCCGCTGTGGCCGGTGGTTGCGTAAAGTTCCACATCGGAGCCGGCCCGGTAAGGGCCCGGCTCCGTGCCGCGTTCGAGCTGGATCGCATCGATGCGGACGTTGCCGCCCGCATTGCGCGGAACTTCAAAGGAGAGGAAGGTTTTCCGGTTTTCCCGGACCGCCGGAATTTTCAGATCGTGGCGCTTCCACTCCGGAGTCAGTTGGAATTCTTTCGAGGCCAGATTGTTCCAGTTGAGGTCGATGAGGCGCGCCGTGAGCTTCCGGCCCGGAGCTGCTTTGGCGTAAAAGCTGAGCGTGTAGTCGTTTCCGGCCCGGATCGCGTCATGCATCAGGTAGTTGCTGACCCAGGAGACGGCTTTATCCCCGCCCTTGATTTCAAGGCAGTTCGTGCCGAATGCCGCATCGGTGCGGCAGACGTCGAGCTGTTCTGGCGCATAGTAGCAGATCCAGCCGCCGATTCCGGTTTCGAAGCTTGTGTCGCCCGGAATCAGATTGACTCCGGCAGGCTGTTCCGGACGGGGGGCGGCCTGCCGGAGTTCAGCCGCGCTCCAGCGCAGGTCGTCGAGCCGGAACACGCCGCGCGGCTGACGGTAGCCGATCAGGATCAGGTCGAAGGTTTTCGTCCGGTCCGGCCGCAGATTTTTCTCCGTCCGCGCCGGACCGCCCTTGGTGTAGGCATAGGTGAATTTTTCCAGCGGAATCGTGACCTTGCGCCAGCTTCCGGCGGCGGGCGCGGGGAGAGTGCTCCGGAAGACGTCGCGCGGCTCCCCGGCCGGGGCGGCGGTCTCCAGCAGCAGCGTGCCGGGCATGGCGCCGTCGACGAGCTTGACCCGGAACTCAAGCGCCGTTGCGCCGGGAGGGATCGTGATCCGGTTCCGGGTCACGCCGCCATGGGTGACGGAACCGGGGAACGTGAATTCGAGCGAACGTTTTCCCGCCGCCGCATCCTCGCTCAGCCGGAAGGCGGGCGCTTCGGATTGCGCGTCGCACCATCCGCCCCAGCCTCGCACGCCGGTTTCGAAATCGTCGATCACCGCTGCCGCGGAGAGGAGTCCGCAGGAAAGCAGGGCCGAAAGCAGGAGCTGCCGCTTCATGTTCCTCATTTTCATTCGCGGCTCCTTACTCTTCCCAGTACCAGATGATGCGGTCCGGAACCCGCAGCAGCCCGAAGGTTTCGACATGTCCGTCGAGCATCAGGAAGTTCGCGCGGTTGTCGTGGCCGTAGCGGAGACGGGAGGTCGGATTGTCGCTGCCCTCGTTGGCCGTGTTGATTCCGAAGAAGGCGACGCCGCTGTTGGTCGTGTCGGCCAGCAGCGCGAGCGTGGTGTGGCGCCGGGTGAAGCCGCTTTTGCGGAATTTCCGGAAGGTTTCGCCGTTCATTCCGTAATGGGTCTGTGCGCCGTCCCAGTCGTTTTTGGCCGGGGCTCCCTCGGGACAGCGCCACATGCCGGCCGGAACCGTGCCCTTGCGCGCCATGGTCGGCGCGGGCTGCGTGTTGTTGAGCCCGATGCCGGTGGTGACCAGCCCGGCCCGCAGCAGCGCGACCGGCCAGCGCGGAAAGGCCGGGTCCTCCGGCCAGGAGTCCGAGACCGGATAATAGCCGTTGTAAGCGTCGGTGTAGAGCGCGAAGACCGAACCGGCCTGCTTCAGGTTGCTGACGCAGCTTGTGCTGCGCGCTTTGGCGCGCGCCTTGTTGAGCGCCGGCAGCAGCATCGACGCCAGAATCGCAATGATTGCGATCACGACCAGAAGTTCGATGAGGGTGAACAGATTGCGTCTCATATCGTTTCTCCTTTGTCTGAGGGGTTGACCAGGGTCATCGGAATCCGGATGTGGTGGGGCGGGTCGTCGGGGTCGTCGAGGATTTCAAGCATGCGGCGGGCGGCCTTGCGCCCGAGGGTGCGCGGGTCCTGAAGCAGAGCCGGGATTTCATCCTGCGAAGTGGAGTGCGAATAGGTGAAAAGCAGGATGTCCTCCGGCACCCGGATGCCGCTGAAGGCGAGGATCGAGCGGACCGCCGCCGCCGCGTCGTAGAAATCCACGATCAAAGCCGGCGGCCGCCGGCCGGAGCGGATCAGCCGGTGGGTCGCGTCGATGAAGTGGGCGATGTCGGTCGACGGAACGATGTGGATGTCCTCCTCCGGAATCGGCGGAAGGCTGCGCCGCCGGAGCTCCTGCTGATAACCGTCGATCCGGTAGGCGTTGTGGACGGAGATCATCACGCCGAAGCCGGGGCGTCGGGCCAGCAGGTATTCGCAGCCGATCCGGCAGGTTTCCGCCTCGTCCGGCCCGACCGTGTCGCAGACGATGCCGCCCGGAATGCCGGCCCCGGTGTTGACGACGAACGGGATCTTCTTCTCTTTGAGTGAATTCAGCAGTCCGACCGACGGCGCATTCAGCAAGATCACGCCGGAGAGTTCCTGCAGCCTGGACGGCGTCAGCCCGAGCGAAGCAGCTCCGGCTGCGAGGTTGATGACCGTGCTTTCGGCCTCGGCCTCCTGCAGACAGGCCTCCTGAGCCGCGATCTGGTTGCCGAAGAATTCGAGCGCCATCATATTCTTCTGTTCCGGCAGCGGGCAGATGACGATGCCGACCCGGCGTTTGACGTTCCGGTTCGCGTAATAGCCGAGTTCGCGCATGGCCGAGTTCGCGCATGGCCGCGAGCACCGATTCGCGCTTGACGCGGTTGATGCCGCGATAGTTGTTGATGACGCGCGAAACCGTGCTCTGCGACACCCCGGCCCATTTGGCGATGCTGGTGGTTGTGACGTTTTTCGCCATGAAATCCTCCCATTGATTCAACAGCTTCCGCTATCAATTATGGGCCGGATTTCATGAATATGCAATACTTTATTCAAAAAAAGTGAATATTAACTTGAATAAATTCTTTTATTTTATTCAAGCGGCGGGGCTGCGGCGGCAAAGCGGATGAAAGAGCGGTTTCGCAATAGGGCTTTCGCGACGCGCCGGCGTTTTACCGGCAGTTGCGGAATGCTCCGGGCGTACTGCCGTAGCGGGCACGGAACAGGCGGATGAAATAGGCCGGGTACGAAAAACCGCATCGGCGCGATATTTCTTCGACCGGCAGTTCGTCCCGCAGCAGTTTCGCCGCGTAGTCGAGCCGGATCGAATTCAGGTATTCGCGGACGCTCATCCCGGTCCGCGCCCGCATCAGCCGCGAGAGCTTGGCCGGGTGGATTCGCAGCGCCGCCGCGATGTCGTCGCGCGCGATATCATGGTAGAACCTCAGCTGGAGCCATTCGTCGAGGCGGCTCCAGATTCGGTCGTCTTCGGTGAACAACCGGTCGTCCTCCTCCGCGAGAAAGTCGACGCAAAGCGTCAGCAGCGCGCGGAAGGCGCATCCGGCCGCCCGTGCGCCCGGCGCCATGTGAGACATCGCGGCGACCGCCCCGAGAATCGCGGCGGAAGGCGGACGCAGCGTGTGGAAATAGACGTCCGGTCCGTTGCGCGGCGAGTCGTCGAGCTGCTCGATATACAGATAGCGGATGAACTTTTCGTAGAAGACGACCGAAATCATGCGGTGGTGCAGCTCGAAATGTTCGTCGATCCACGCGCCGGGGCGGCCGAACACAGCGTCTCCGGGTTCCAGCACGGCTTCGACCTCCCGCCCCTGCGAGCCGAAGGTGATTTTCTTGCGGCTTTCGAGCGGGATGATGAAGCGGGCGAACGGATGCAGAAACGTTCCCGATTTCGGCAGCGGCCGCGGGTCCGCGATATGGACGCTCCCGGTCAGCAGCTCCTCCGCCCGGCGCATATGGCCGGTGATTTCGGCACAGCTGGAATACATTGGCGCTCCTCCTTGTTTCCATAGTGTACTGCGGTTTTCGGATTTTTCAATGCGGGTGTTAAAAAACTATTATTGTTTTTCGTTTTTTGTCATTGCTTCTGCAGGGGCGGTTTGGTATAATTATGATAACGAAGGAAATCAAATCATGCCGGAAACGGCGCCGACGGAGGAAATCCCATGGGTAAAAAAATGTTCACACTGATCGAACTTCTGGTCGTGATCGCAATCATCGCGATCCTCGCTTCGATGCTGCTGCCCGCCTTGAACCAGGCCCGCGAACGCGCGAAGCAGGGGAGCTGCACGAACAATCTGAAGCAGATCGGCCTGGCCATGGCCATGTATGCGGCCGATTATCAGGATTACACACCGCCGGTGACCGCATTCGGAGGCGTCGGCGGGAACGGCATCCACTGGTACGCGGCCGAGGCGGACCACCCGACCTGGAGCTACATTTATCTGTCGCAGGCCCGCGGCAAAGATGCGAACGACAGCCGGGCCAAGGTGCTGCTCTGCCCGTCGGCCGGTCCGGTCCGCACCGGTACGGCGCTCCACTTCAACCACAATTACTGTTACTCCTACGAGGTCGGCGGACGCGACGACGGCGGGAACAATTATACGCGCCGCAAAGCGGTGACTGTGCCGTCTCCTTCGACCGCCTACTGCTTTTTCGACACCGCGATCGAACCGTTTACGGATGAACGCCGCTTTGCGACCTCCGAGTTCTATGCGCGCGATCTCGGCCGCACGAATCTCGACTACCGTCACGCCGGGAAGGTGAATACGCTTCTGCTCGACGGACATGTCCGGGCCAACCGTCCGCATGAGGTCAAATATTCGACCACCACGTCTCTGTGGCGGAACTACTGGCCGCGCCAGTTCTGAACGGAGGTTTCCCGATGAAATACGTTCTCCTTCCGGTACTCTGCCTGTTTGTGAACCTGCTTCCGGCCGCGACGCTCGAGATGACCGGCGAAAGCTTCGCCCCGATGATCTACGCGCACCGCAACGGCAGAGGCAGGGTGCTTGAGATGTCCGACAGTTCCGAAATCCTGAGCCGGGAACGGCGGTCGGCCGGATTCGCGCTGCTCGCTTCGGACCGCGAAGGCGACCGGGAGGTCGGCCTGACGCTGAAGCTCGTCTGGCCGGACGGCTCGGAGAGCGCCGTCGGAGAATTTCCGCCTCTCCGGCTGCGGAAGGACCGGATGCTGGTCCGGCAGTTCCGCCTGACGCTCGACGACGCCGATCTTGAAAAGCTCGCATCCTGCGATGGAACGTACAATCTTCTGCTCCTCCGGCTTGAAGCGGAATTTGCCGGCCCGGACGGGAAACCTCTTCCGGCCCTGAACGGCACGGCCGCCGTCGGATTCGACCGCGGAATGCGCCCCGGCTTTCCGAAGGCGGAAGTCGTGCGGCGCAACGGGGTTCCGACGCTGTCGGTCAACGGCGTGTTCCATCCCGGCATCTTCGGCTATGTCGGCTGGAACTGGCTCACGGCCCGGCAGAGCATCCGCGACTTCGGCAAAGCCGGTTTCCATCTGTACGAGATCGTATTCCAGCCGTGGTCGCTCTGGAAGAACGGCAAACTTGACGTCGGCGAGCTCGAACGCAAGCTGAACAGCCAGATCGTCTCGGTCGCGGCGCAGGACCCCGAGGCGATGTTTTTCCTCCGCTACTGGCTCTATGTGCCGCGCGACTGGTCGAAATTTCATCCCGGCGAGGTCATCCGCTACGACGACGGTTCGAGTGAAATTCCGCTGCTCGGCGGCCCGTGGGCGCATGCGTCCTATGCGTCGGTGCTCTGGCGCGAGGAGTACAAACGGGTGCTTCGGGAGCTGATCGCACGTCTGGAAAAGGGACCGTATGCCGATCGGGTTTTCATGGTGCGGGCCGGATACGGCAACTGCGGCGAGTGGAACGGCTTCGGCTACCACCAGAATAAATTTCCGGATTATTCGCCGCAGATGCAGGCCGCCTACCGTATGTGGCTCAAGCGGCGTTACGGCACGCTCGACGAGCTGAACCGGAGCTGGAAGAGTTCGTTCGCGGATTGGAGCCTCATCGATATCCCGTCCCGCGCCGAACGGCTGGCGGGGGAGGGGACGCTTCTGCGGACCTCGTCCGGCTCCGGCAACTGCGGCGACTACTACCGGTTTTTCAGCGATTACACCGTCGAACTGATCGGCGACTTCGGGCGGACGGTCAAGGAGGCGTCGGGCGGGAAACTGCTTTTCGGCGTCTTTTACGGCTACTTCCTGCATCATCTGACCGGAGTTCCGTACCATTCGCTTGATTCCGGCCACTATGCGATGGGGAAGCTTCTGCGTCTTCCGGAAGTCGATACCGTCTGCAGCCCGTACAATTATCACCGCCGCGAGCGGGCGATTTCGATCGGCATGCCGCTTGAGTCGATCAAGCATCACGGCAAGCTGTTCCTGGCGGAAATGGATCTGCCGACCCACCTGGCTGACGCGGAAAAGTACCACGGCACGGCGGGCGAAAGCTTTTCCTGCGACAGGGCCGAGGCGGACACCATGACGCTCTACCGTCGTGACTTCGGGCGGGTTCTGACCTGGGGCGCCGGCGGTTACTGGTACGATTTCGCGCACGGCTGGTACGAGTTCGACGCATTCCGGAAATTCATCACCGATGCGGCGCGGATCGGCCGGGCGGCGGTGAACGGCGATATGCGTTCAATAGCGGAGGTTGCGGTCATCCTCGATGAGGAGAGCGTCTTTTCCATTTCACTCCACTCCGGCGAATGGGCGAAGCAGCTGCGCGAAACGCTCGGCTGTACGCTTGAGAGCGCCGGTGCTCCGGTTGATTTCTGGCTGGCGTCGGATCTCGGCGCGGCCGTGAAGCGGGGCTACCGGCTGCTCGTCTTTGCGAACCGCTTCCGGGCGGACCCGGAGACGGACCGGATTCTGGCCGGTTTCCGGGGGACGCTTCTGCTGCTCGGCCCGGAAGAGGCGCTGCCGGAACATGCGTGTCCGCCGGGCCGCTGCCTGCACGCTCCGGCCGGGCTTTCCGCCGGCGCGGTGCGCGGCGTGCTGGACAAAGCGGGGGTTCACCGTTACGGCGGCGCGGAGAATTTCTTCGTCTACGCGAATGCATCGTACCTCGGCATCTGGCAGCCGGAGGGGAGCCGGGAGGCATGCGTCGTCACGCTGCCGGCTCCGGCGCGGCTGACCGACGCCGGGAGCGGCGAAGCGGTTTCCTTGAACGGCAGGAGTTTCCGGCTGCCTCCGTCGGAACGGCCCTGTTTCCGGCTGTACCGCGTGGAGAATCAGTAGTTGCTGCGGCTCTTGATGAAGAGCACGCGGACGAGTTTCCCGCTCCGGTTGCGCAGCTTGTGCTTGCGCGACGGCAGGATGCGCACCGCGTCGCCGGGCTCGAGGCGGAACTCCTCCTCCTCGAAAACGAGGTCCGCCTCTCCTTCGAGCAGGAATGCGATCTCCTCCTCGAAGTGCTGCGAAAAGCCGTGGTTGGTCTCCCGGTTCGGGCCGAGCACCATCATCAGCAGTTCCACGTTGGATTTCAGCGGTCCCGGCGTCAGGTTGAAGTAGACCGCGTTTTTTTCGTTCGGGTTGTGGATTCTTTCGTGCTCGGCCCGGCGGCGGATCAGCGAAGCGTTGTCGATTTCCTCGATGAACAGCGCCGAAAGCGGAATTCCGAGTGTCTTGCAGATTAATTTTAATACCGACAAACTCGGGTTGCCGATGCCGCGCTCGAGTTGGCTGACCAGCGCCGTGCTGATTCCGGAAAGCTCTGCGAACTCCCTGATGGTCAGCGAGTTTTCCTTGCGGTAATGGTGAATCCTCCTGCCGATCCGGTTTTCGATCATGCCGTGCCTCCTGCTCTTTGCTTTCCGATACTATAGCACCATTTCTGTTAAATATAATTAAATTTTGCAAAAATATTGAATTTTTCTCGGCGGGATGGTATTTTATACGGTGAAGCGGAAAGCTATAACCCCAAACGGAACTCAAAGGAGCTGTAAAATGGGAAAGACATTGGCACAGAAGATTTTCGACGCCCATACCGTCGATACGCCCGCCCCCGGCGTCCGGGTGCTGTCGCTCGACCGGGTGTTCTGCCATGAGATCACGACGCCGATCGCGATCAACGACCTTGTGGCGATCGGCAAGGACCGCGTGTTCGACCCGACGAAGATCAAGGCGGTCATCGACCACGTGACCCCGGCGAAGGATTCGAAGACCGCCGAGCAGGGCAAGACGATGCGCGAGTGGGCGAAGCGTCAGGGGATCAAAGACTTCTTCGATATCGGAGAAAACGGCGTCTGCCATGCGATTTTCCCGGAGAAGGGCTTTGTCCGCCCCGGTTTCACGGTCATCATGGGCGATTCGCACACCTGCACGCACGGCGCGTTCGGCGCATTCGCGGCCGGCGTCGGCACGACCGACCTCGAGGTCGGCATCCTGAAGGGCGTCTGCACGATGCGCGAACCGGCCACGATCAAGGTCGTGCTGAACGGCAAGCTGCGTTCCGGCGTGTTTGCGAAGGATGTGATTCTCGCGGTCATCAGGCTCCTGACCGTGAACGGCGCGACCGACAAGGTCATCGAATTCACCGGTCCCGCCGTCGATGCGATGGGGATGGATTCCCGCATGACGCTCTGCAATATGGCGATCGAGGCCGGCGGCACCTGCGGCGTCTGCTACCCCGACATGGTCACGGTCGATTTTCTCTGGCCGTTCATCAAGGACGACTTTGCGAGCAAAGAAGCGGCGCTGGCCGAGTATTCGAAATGGCTGCCGGATGCCGATGCCGTCTACGACAAGGTTGTCACCATGGACGTTTCGGAGCTCGAGCCGATGGTCACTTTCGGCTACAAGCCCGACCAGGTCAAGACCGTCCGCGAGATGGAGGGAACTCCGGTCAATCAGATCTATATCGGCAGCTGCACGAACGGCCGTCTCGAGGACCTGCGCATTGCGGCCGGAATCCTGAAAGGGAAGAAGATCAGTGAAAACGTCCGCGCGATCGTCTCTCCGGCCACGCCGAAGATCTATCGCGAGGCGTTGAAGGAAGGGCTCATCGAGATTTTCATGGAGGCCGGCTTCTGCGTGACGAATCCGACCTGCGGCGCCTGCCTCGGCATGAGCAACGGCGTGCTGGCCAACGGGGAGTCCTGCGCTTCGACCACGAACCGCAATTTCAACGGGCGCATGGGCAAGGGCGGCATGGTCCACCTCATGAGCCCGGCAACCGCCGCCGCGACCGCGATTGCCGGAGTCATCACGAATTCGCCGCTCTTCACCGGCAAATAAGCAAGGGATCAGGAAAATGAAAAACTTCAACGGAAAAATTCTGTTTCTGGACCGTTCCGACATCAACACCGACGAGATCATCCCGGCCAAATACCTGACCGAGCTGACCAAGGCGGCCCTGAAGCCGTACTGCCTCGAGGATCTTTCGCTGGCCGGATTCGACCCGAAGAAGGACATCGCCGGCAAGAGCGCGGTGGTGACCCGGGCGAATTTCGGCTGCGGCTCCTCGCGCGAGCATGCGCCGTGGGTGCTCGAATGCAACGGCATCAACATCGTGATCGCCGAGAATTTCGCGCGTATTTTCCGGCAGAACATGTTCAACTGCGGACTCATGGCGATTTCGCTCGACCGCGCCGCGATCGACGAAATTTTCAAGACTTTCGCCGGGACCGACGCGGAGCTGACCACCGACATCGAAAACCGGACCTTCACGATTTCGAACGGAGCGGTCACGAAGGTTTATCCGTTCACCGTCGGCGAATTCGACCTTGAACTCGTCAAGGCGGGCGGCTGGGTCAACTACGCCGACAGCAAATACTGACCGGCGATCCAACGCTTATGGCGACACCGCCTCCCGGAGCTATTCCGGGGGGCGGTTTCATGTTGTCCGGCTTTGCGTCGGCTGGTGAATGTGGAAAAAGCGGGCCTGCGCTTTTGCTCCGCCCGCTCTTGAGATGCCGGTTCAATCATTCCACGCATCCTGAAATGCCGGGAAATTGGTGCAGTGATAAAGGCCGAGCCCCTTCAGGTAGCCCATGTCCATTCGTTCGACATGCCCGTCGACGATGACTCCGTGGGCACGGGTGAAGCCGCTGTGGCGCAGGTGGATTACCTTGTTGGCGTTGCTGCCCGTGTTCAGGTCGCCGGTTCCGGAATGGATGTTGTAGGTTTGCGGCCAGGCGCCTCCCTGCCGGACGCTGTCGGCGCAGATGATGTCTTTCGGGTTCATGCGGTTGAGCGCCCGGTAGTAACTGCCGGCCGTTCCCGCCGGTCCCAGGGACGAGTTGCCGTCCGGAACGCCGTAGCTGCTTTGCTCGACACTCTTTGCTACCGGTTGGGTCGGACAATTCCAGAATCCGTGTTTGTTGAACTCCGCGGCGGGATCCCACGCTGTTTTGCCGTTGGAAGTGATTCCGGACAGATATCCCCATGCGTAAAAATAACTATTCCAGCGCTGAGGATAATTGACGGGAGCTGCCGCCAGCAGGAGATCCTTATTGTCGGCCGCGTAAAAAAGATGGATTGCGCCGATCTGTTTGAGGTTGTTGATGCAGGAGGTTTCCCGCGCTTTCTCCCGCGCCCTGTTCAGGGCGGGCAGCAGCAGCGCCGCCAGGATGGTGATGATCGCGATCACGACCAGAAGCTCGATCAATGTAAATTTTCCATGTCTCATTTCATCCTCCGTTTCGGTTATTTATTGAAAGCAGATCACCGGGTACAGTGCATCGTTTTTTGAGGTGTTCAGAGAGGGGGCCACACTGATGCAGCTCTCCCGCTTGGGACCGTCGTTGTCGTTGACCATCAGGTTGAACCGGAAGCCTTCCGCCGCGTCGGCCGGAGTGAGGCCGATTGCATCGAAGGGAATGTTCAGGCGGTATCGGGTCAATTTCGCCCCTTCGTCGCGGCTGACCGCCAGGTCAAGTTCGGCCGCTGCTGCGGCCCAGTCGAAAGCGCCGGAACCGCGGCTGTCGCAGGTCACCTGCGGCTTGCCGTCCGGCAGCATGGCCAGAATAAAATGCCAGGCGCGCGGCTGACTCGACAGTTTCAGGCCGATCTGTATACTGTCGCCGTTCCACACGGTGCTGCCGGTATAGGGCTGAATGTGAATGTCGTCGGTCACCTCGACCTGTATTTCGAATGTCCTGTCTTTTACCGCCAGGCGGACTTCGGCGCTCAGGTCTTCCGGTCCCCTCCATATCAGATCCTGCTCCGGGCCGGAAATCGCGTAAGAGTAGATCTGGTCGGCGCGGTCGAGGACGAATTGCGGCGCGCCTTCGTCTGCTCCCCGGGTAAGCATGATTTTGCCGATGACCGGATAAACGAAGCTGATCGGAGCCGAATCTCCCAGCGCCAGTGAGATGCGGACTCCCGTCGGATTCTGCGGCAGGGAAATGAATCCGGGAGCCGCCGCGATCGGAATGGATACGCCTGTTTCGGCCTTCGGTGCGAGCACGACGCTCCGGGTGGCGGGACCGGTGAGATGCTCCGGGTAAGCGAATGCCAGACTCGCCGTCAGTTTCCGGTTGAACGGATTTTTCAATTTGAATTTCAGGCTGCCGTTTTTTCCGGCCGAAATCGATGCCATGTCGCCGGTCAGCGGCGTGTGGAATCCCGGAGTTTCGGATTGTGACGGAAAACGCAGGAAACAGGGCTCGCAGGTCACGACGAACGTACAGACGCCCTCTTGCACTGCCAGCGGGGTGATGTTGCCGAAAAGATCGATCTTTTCGGCCGCGCCGGTGACTCCGGTAAAGATGACCGGGCGCCCGGGCTGGTTGCCGTCGTCGTTCCAGCAGGAGACGATATAGCCGCCTGCGTTGCGGGTGTAGCCGCAGGCGAAGAGGCCGCCTTCCGCGAAGATCCGGTCCGGCCGGGTCGCCTGAAGGTGACGGATCACGTTCGCATAAACCGGAAAGACCGTGTTCGGCTGGCCGTCAGGTTCGAGGGCTCCGTATTTTTCCGGATGGTCTTCCGGCCAATTCTGCAGGTCCCACAATACCCACAGCGTGTAGCCGCGTGCGCCGAGCGCTTTGGCGATGGAAACCTTCTCATGAATGATCTCCGCCTGCTTTTTCCGAATGGTGATCGGATTGATCGGCTTCCCGGGTTCCAGCACCCCCGCGGAATCGCGCAAACTGACGCCGGTCTCCCCGGAGTACCACGGGAATTTGTTGAGGATTCCCTCTTTGCGCATCTCATCCAGACAGCTCCAGTAGTTATGAATCGGGCCGTGGCCGTGATAGTTGAAAATATCGATGTTGCCCTCTTTCAGGATACGGCGCATGATTGTCGGGTGAAGACGGCGGTTTTCCGGAGCCGCCTTGGGCGTCTGGGAATAAAGGCTGGAGATTCCGCCGTTCATCACCAGCGCATCCGGGTCGGCGGCTTTGATGGTTCTGTAGGAGATTTCCAGCATTTTAAGGTATTCCTCTTCGGAGAAATTCCAGAATCCGACCAGATCCGGTTCGTTGCCGATCACATAGAATTCCACTTTCCCTTTGTAACGTGTTGCAAAGCGTTGCAGAAAGGTACGCAGCGCATTCCGCTCCGGCAGCAGTTGATTCACTTTCATCTGAGGGTTGAAAATCTTGGAATCCGAATCTTTGTCAGCCAGCCATGCCGGCGGGGGAGTGAGGATGTAGAGCGACGCAAAACCGGCGGCATTGCGGTCGGCGAATGTCCGGTCATGGCCCTCCCAGCTCCAGATGCCTTCCCGGGGCTGAATGTGATTCCAGCCGGGATTGACTCGGAGCCCGTTGACGCCGAGCGCCAGATGCGGTTTCCAGCCGAGCGGACCGGTTCCGCCGGCGACGCCGAAGATGAAGCTCTGTTCCGCCGGTTTCCCGGCATTGGGCATTTTGGCGAAGGAGAGCCTTCCGTTGAGTTTCAGCCCATTGCGGGTGGCGAGGTCATAATCTGCATACCAAATTCCCCAGCGGTCGAACGGTCCGGCGAGCGGAACGGCCAGGCTGCCGCCGGGGGGAATTTCGCCTTTGAGCTCCTGTGCCGCGACCGGATTGGAGTCGGCGTCGAAAACACGGATGCCGCCGGAAATGAAAGAGGGTTCCGTTCCGCCGTTTTCCAGGCGCAGTTGCGGCGTGTCACCGATGGAGTGCAGCAGGTTCATCGGAGTGTCGGAGACGAAGCACACTTTGGGTAATTCTCCCTTTACCCGGTACTCCAGCGACTCCAGGAATATTTTCCCGTCTCCGGCGGTTTTGTCGCATGCCAGGTAAATGCTGCTGAACGAGACCGGCGTATTGACTGGGCTGCCGATCCGCTTGCTCCAGCCAGGGATGGAAACGATGAATTTCCGTTCGAATTCTCCCGATTCCGGCAATGGAGCCGTCCAGGACTGAATCAGCTCCCCCTTGGCATCTTTGAGCCGCAGCACCGGATTTCTGACGCCGTGATTGGCTGTGAGAAAACCTTTGAGCGTGAATTCCAGCTCGTCGGCCACCGGCAGTTTCGGCCTTTGTTCCGTCCAGACTTCAATGGAGTCGCAGCCGGGGCGGCGCTGAAGCTCAAGGCCACTCCGCTCCGTCCCCGGAATTTTTCCGTCGACCGCCGTGCCGGTATCGGCGGGACGGAAACTGATTCCGGCGCGATGAGTAGTGAACTCAAACAGCGGCGCACAGAATGTTTGTGCCGTGCAGAAGCACAACACCCAAAATACGGCGATGAATCTCATCTCTTCTCCTTATCTTGTTTCATGCTGAAACGCATCGGCACGATGATGTGATGGGGCTTCCGTTCGGGCTGCCCGATCTTGCGCAGCAGCCGTTCCATGGCGAGGCGGCCCATTTCGACGGAATCGAAACGCATGGTGATGTAATTGGGATTGTCTTCTCCCTCTTCGTCGGTGAAGGCGACGAGCCGGATATCCTCCGGCACACGGATCTTTTTCATTCGGAACATTTCCGTGCAGAAGTCGGCGGCGGCGTAGGAGGCGACGACCAGAGCCTCCGGCAGATTTCCTTCCTCCAGCATCCGGTGAACTGGGGCCACATAGTGCGAAAGATCGGTATTTTTCGTCAGATGAATGTCGGAATCGGCGATGGGCAGGCCGTGCCGCGCCATCCCGCAGCGGAATCCCTCGCAGTAGATCAGGTCGATCCGGGGAAGCAGCAGTCCGAGTCGGCGGATGCCGATTCCGGCCAGGTAGCCGCAGAGACGAAGGCTCTCGCCGAATTTATCGACCGAGACCAGGTCTTCGCTGTAAGTCCCGGTGTTATTGGAAAGAATCACGAACGGAATCTTCGCCTCATTCAAATATCGGCGTAAATCTTCGGAAGGGGTCTCGAGCAGCAGGACGCCCGCGGTATTTTCGCTTTTGGGAAGCGTTTCCGCTTCGCCCGTGAAAATCGTCATCTTCAGGTTGATTTTCGATGAGTCGGTCGCCTGGCGGATTCCTTTGAGCATTGCGCCGTAATAGTTTAATTCCATCGGATTTTTTTGTTCCGCCAGGGGGCAGATGAGGATATCGATCCTTGTCCGGCTGTCCCGGACCGGCGCGACGGAACCGGTCGCCTCCGGGTTGTAGCCGATGGCGCGCAGTGCTTCCAGAACGATGGCGCGGGTCGCTTCGCTGATTCCCGGCTGGTTGTTCAGCACCCGGGAAACGGTTGATGCGGAGGTCCCCGCGTAGCGGGCGACGTCGGCGAGTTTGATTCCGGCAGTTGCTTTTTCTTTCATGGCAGTAAACCTGTTGATGTCGTATTTACAATGTTTGTATTTTAATTATACCTGAAAAAAAATAAAAAGCAATAGCTGTTTGCAATAAAATTGCATTAATTTGCATAATTTTCTGATGATGCAAAAATGTTGCCGCTTGTATTCGCCTGCTCCCCATGATGCATTCCATCAGCTTATGAAGCCGATTTCAGAAGTTTTGCCGACAACTCTTATTTTATGTGATATCGCTTTCAGATATAGGGATATTCGAGGGAGCTGCGCAATCGGCCCAACAGCAGAATCTGAATCATGCACCGTGTGTCCGCCGGTTCGGCGACATTGTAAATGTTCGCCGGACCAAGCCCCGGAAAGGGAGCGGTTTTGCAATTGAATTTTGCATGGATTGCATTATGTTCCGAATTCAAAAAAATGAATTTCGCTGCCGCCGGCGCGACGCATCGCCACTTGATTATGAAGTGTGCCGGTGAAGGGGGATAAGGCACGGCAACGGAGCTTGAATATATTCCGGCGGTTCCTCCGAAGCAGAATCGAAAAGAACCAGGGGAGCATGACTGAGCTGTCCGGGAACGCCGATTTGCCGGAAAAACCGCCGTTTTTTCATGCCGGTTTTCGGAGTGCAAAACCATTTTCAAAACGAAACCGCTCGGACCGATGCCCGATGTGCCGCTCCTGGTGCGCTTTCGGCGTGGTTATTCGGATTCCGGCGGGGTGGCCGCCTGCTTCTCCCGCACTTTGCGCCGGAAGTGATCCGGAGCAAGGCCGGTCAGATTTTTGAAGCGGCGGCTGAAATGGAATTTATCCGTATACCCCAGATTGCGGCTGATGTGTTCAATGGTCCAGTCGAATGTTTCGAGCCAATGCCTGGCCAGGTCAATCTTGAAGTTGTCCACATAGGCTTTGGGCAGGGACCCGGTGTGGGCGCGAAAGGCGTTGCGGAACCTTTCGCGGTCAAGCTGGCAGAATTGCGCCATCTCTTCCACTGTCCACCAGTGGCTCGGATTCTGCCAGATTCCATACAGCAATCGTTCGATCGGGGAGCGCCGTTCGATTTGCTGCGGCGAACCGTGTTCGGCGGCAAGACCCAGAAGCAGCGCCTGAAAGTCAAGCACTCCGTGCAGCTGTTCCAGAAGATCGCCGGAATTCAGCCGAGAGTGGACCGGCTCCAGAATCCGGGTTGTCCCCTGCGAAAAAATCCGGCTCTGCAAGTAGCCGTTGGCAAACAGAAAATCCGGCAATTCCCCGAAAAAGCAGATGTTGTCTTCTTCAAAACCCGCCTTGTCATGACAGGGGCCGTAATAATGCAGGAAACCGGGCGCAATTAGAATCGCATCGCCGGCGTGCAGTTCGATCGGCTTGCCCCCCGGAATCAGAAAAATTCCGGAGCCGCGATACAAATGGGCAAGGCTGTAATATTCGAAAAAACGCAGCTGCTCCGATTGCTGCCGGGTATTGCGCCCGATATTGGAATAAAGAATGTTCAAACCGCAGCTGAAGGTCTTGTGCCTTGCCAGCCCGGAGGCGGTCATTTCGTGATAGCGGCAATTCTGATAATTGTGCAGGTGCTGTCTCATGGATGACTGTGAAACCGGCAGAATTTTATGTTCGTTCAAAGTCAAAGGTAAACCGGAGGCAGAATAAAATTAGCATGGGTTTGCCGCTTTGTCCATCGTAAAACGGTTTTTTCTGCGAAATCCAGAGAAAAAATACATCGTTTTTCCTTTTTTTATCCATTCTTTCTGAACAAAAAAATGGGTATAATATTCATTGTTCCGAAAAAAAAATCAGGGAACCGGCTTTTTTAAACGATTCAAGTCAGGAGGAAAAGGAATATCGGTCATGACAGTCAGAGAGATTCATATTGCCCGTTTCAAGGAAGGAATCAAAATGAGAACACGCGGTTTTACATTGATTGAACTTTTAGTGGTTATTGCGATCATCGCAATCCTGGCTTCCATGCTCATGCCGGCTCTGAACTCGGCCCGTGCCCGTGCCTATAACGTGAGCTGCATCAACCATCTTAAACAACTCGGTTCTGCCGTCTTTCTGTATGCCGATGACAATAAGGGCTTTACTGTCCCGGGCGGTAAAAATACGGATGGCAGCAACCTGAGCGACAGTTACGGCTACCGGCAGCCGCTGGCCGTAAAATTGCTGCGCAGCTATGCCGGCAAGGCGGAAAACATTGAACCCGGCGAAATGGTCGGCAGGAATCCCAAAATCTATTATTGTCCGGTGACGCTCAAGAGCTGGAATGTCGGGGTGGAGTCGGCTGACAATGAAATGTTCGGTTATTACTATTTCGGCTGGAAGGAGGTCTATCCGCCCTACGACCGGAAGCCGCTGCTGATCGGGCGCGATAATGAATCCTTCTGGGGAGCGGTTCGGGGAAGCTGGTTCGGGAAAGATACTCCGAAAGATGTGGTGTTCTGCGATGTTTTCTATGGACAGGGCAGTGTCAGGAATGTGATCCAGAGCCATGTGGAAGGCCGTGACGGCACTGCGGCAAAAGGCACCAATGCGGTACTTCTGGACGGTTCCTGCACGGTCTTTCCCCCCTATGCCGGAATGTGATTGGCTGCACACAGAGAAAAGGGCATGATTTCATGAAAAAAATCATTTGTTCACTCGCAATGGCGGTGCTGAATATGACTGTCGTTGTCCGGCCTGCGGCGGCGGAGCTGCAATTCGGCAACCCGGAGCTGCTGCTGCGCTTTCAGGACGCCGCCGGCGGCTTCGGCCTGCTGGAGATGACCAACAAGCGCGACGGCGGCAGCTTTGTTTCGCAGAATCCGGCACATGCGGCGCTGTGGCTCGTGCGCCTCTCCCGGGCGGGCCGGGTGGACGATCAGACCGCCAGTTTCTATACCGATACCGGGGTGCTCGTTACCGAGCGTGTCAATCCGCTTGCCGGAATGGTGTCGATCGACAGCAATGCTCCGGCGCGCAGAAGCTTTCGCCGCTATAACCGGGAAGATGGCGCCGCCGTGCTGGAATTGATATGGGATGATATTGCCGTTGACGGTGAAAAATCCGCGCTGAAAGCAGTTGCCTCTTTTGAAACGGGTCCGGCCGGAGGTTCGGTTCTGGGGCGCCTGCGGGTTGAGGTCAAGTCGCGGAAATATGCTTTGGAGAGTTCCGCGTTTCCCCATATCGGGCCGATGAGCGAAGCCGGGACCTATCATCTGCTGCTGCCGCGCCTGACTTACGGCGGGCAGTTTTTCCGGAATAACAAACAGGATTTCTCCCTGCTCTATCCGTCGATCATCGCACAGGAAAGCTGTATGGCGATGCTGCGCCCGGATGCCGGCGGCATCTACTGGGCGTTCCACGATGCCGGAGCCGCCGCCAAGGGGATTACCGTTGGAGCAGCGCTTTCCGCGACGGTGGAAGCTGCCGCTGCGAATTCCGGCGTGACCGGCAGGAGCCGGACCATCGACTATTGCTGGGAAATTTCACCGATCCGCGACGAGTGGGGAGCGGCGGAACTCTACTTGAACAGGGCGCAGCATCAGCCGTGGCTGCAAAAGGGGCTGTTGCGGGACCGGACCGATTTGCCGGAGCATTACCGTGATATCGAATTGTGGGTCAATATTTCCGGCTCGCCGGCGGAGATGAAGGCGGCTTATGACCGGGTCAGGGAAGAGGTCGGTGATGCACGTGTGGCCGTGCATTGGTACAATTGGAATATTTATCCCTTCGATACCAATTATCCGGAATATTTTCCGGCTCTGGAGGGGAGCGAAAAGGTGATCCGCGAAATCACTGCCAACGGCGATTTCGTGGTGCCGTACATCAACGGCCATTGCTGGGACCCTCAATTGCCGAGCTATCGGACCGAGGGCATTCGGGCGGCGGTCAAAAAGCGTTCCGGCGAAATAGCGCTGGAGAAATACGGCCCCGTTAATTTGCTCGCTCCGGTTTGTCCGACTTCACCGGAATTTCAGCGCCGGATTCAGGAGACCTGCCGGAAACTCGTCGCAATGGGGGTCAACGGCATATACCTGGACCAGATCGGCCAGCTCTCGCCGATGTCCTGCTTTGACGCAACGCATGGACATGAGCTCGGCAATGGGGATTACTGGACCGGGGGATATCGCAGCATGCTCGGCAAAATCATGGAAGAACATGCCGGCAAGATCTTTCTGGCCACGGAAAACGCCGCCGAACCCTATATTGATACAATATCGAGCTTTCTGGTATGGACGGAAATTACCGGCGATGACTTCCCGCTGCTGCCGCAAATTTACAACCGGTATGCTTTCTACTACGGAGCGCTTTCGTTCCCGGAGGATTCCATGCAGAGTTTTGCCGCGGCCCAGAAGCGCTGTTTGCTCTGGGGCTATCAGCCGGGGTGGATGGGGTGGCTGCACGGTCAGGCTCCGGATAAGCGGAGTCCCGGTCATGCGGAGAAGATCGCCTATCTGAATCAGGTAATTGCGCTGCGCCGCGAAATCAAAGCCTGTCTGCTCGACGGGGCGCTGGTGCATGATGTGAAAATTCTGTCGGAAAACCCGGCGGTACAGATCAAATGGTTCCGCATGAATGGCGAAGAGCATGACGAACCGGTGCTTTCCGGTGCGGTCTGGCGCAATGAGAAACGTGACGGAGCCGTAGTGGTTCTCGCGAATCTCGACACGCATGAGCGCATCGGCAGCATCGAAATCGATCCGCAGCTCTATGGCCTGAAGGTGATGCCGAGCGTCTATCGCCAGCTCAGGGGAAATTTACACGGCGCCTTGAACAAAAACGGCAAAAGTGTGATCGAAGTGCCGGTGCCGGCCCTGGGCTTTGCGCTGCTGGAACTCTCGGCGAAGTAGTCGCAAACGTTTTCGGCCGCAGTTCGAAGACGCCCGGAGGCGCCGCTTCCGGGCTCGCCGTGCGGGCGTACAGGAAAGAACAAAGCAAGAATGAATTTTACGGCTCTGGATTACTCCTTTCTGGCGATCGTTTTAATGGTCCTGCTGGGAATTACGGTTTACAGCAGGCGCTACGTGCGTGGCGTGACCGATTTTCTGGCCGCCGACCGGCTGGCGGGGCGTTATCTGCTGACCGTGGCCGGCGGCTTCTATGGAACGGTCGGGCTCGTGGCGAACTGGGAGATGATCTATGCGACCGGCTTGCCGCCGCAATGGTGGGGGATGATGAATCTGCCGATCGGATTGTTTCTGGCCCTGACCGGATTTATCGTGTACCGGTTCCGGCAGACACGGGCGTTGACGCTGGCGCAGTTCTTTGAAGAACGCTACAGCCGCAGGTTCCGCTGCTATGCCGGAATTCTCTGCTGGGCTTCCGGAATACTCAACTTCGGCGTGTTTCCGTTTGTCACCGGGAATCTGATTGTTTTCTTTTTAGGCCTGCCGCCGGAATTCGTATTTCTGGGCGTCACGCTTAAGACCTTCTGGGTGACGATGTTCTGTTATCTGGCCTTCGCCACGTACATCGCCTGCGCCGGCGGGCAGATCACAATCATGATTACCGATTTTCTGCAGGGCGCAATGCTGATGCTGATCTTTGCGGTGCTGGTAATCTACCTGTTGGGAATTTACAGTTGGGAAGAGATTGTCTCCGGGCTGATGCTGGGCGGGGCCGATGGCGAATCCTCGATGATCAACCCCTTTGCCGGGAGTTCAAATAAGGATTTTGACATCTGGTATTTCCTGATCGGCCTGTTCGGCGCGATTTACAACACCAGGAGCTGGCAGGGCAATTCCGGGTACAATGCCGCGGCCAGGACTCCGCACGAAGCGGTGGTCGCCGGAGTGATCGGCAATTGGCGGATGATCGTTTCGACGATCTGCATTATCCTGATTCCGCTGGCGGCCTTCGCGGTGCTGCATCTTCCTGAATATGCGGCGACAGCGGAACCGATTCGGAATGCGATCGACAATCTCGGGGATCCGGTGCTGAAAACGCAGATGACGGTGCCCCTGTTTCTCAAATATACGCTGCCAAGCGGTCTGCTCGGCCTGTTTGCCGCAGTGATTTTCGGCTGTGCGATTTCGTGTGATGACACTTACGTGCATGCGTGGGGATCGATTTTCATTCAGGATGTGGTGCTGCCGATTCGCAAAAGGCCGTTCAAAACTCCCGGAAACCATCTTCTGGCTTTACGCCTGTCGATTGTCGGGGTGGCGCTGTTCGGATTCATCTTCAGCATTCTGTTTCCGATGAAGGGTTATATCTTCATGTTCTTCGCGCTGACCGGGGCGATTTATCTCGGCGGCGCCGGAGCGGTGATTATTGGCGGACTCTATTGGAAGCGCGGTACGACGGCGGCGGCGTGGTGCGCGTTGTCGGTGGGCACGGCGATCGGTTTTGGCGGAATCTGTATTCAGCAGGCGTGGCCCGCGCTGCTGGGAAGCCTGATGCGGAGCTGGCCGGATTGGGAGATATTGCAGAGTTTCCCGGAAGAGTTTCCGGTCAATGGCCAATGGATCTATTTTTATGCGATGATTGCTTCGACGGTCTGCTATATCGCAGTGTCGCTGCTGGGACCGCGCCGGGTATTCAATCTGGATCGTCTGCTGCACCGGGGGCAATATGTCGTTGCCGCGGATCAGGTCGGCGGCGCCGGTGGAAACCGTCAGGATGTCAGGGGAGACAAAGAACGCTTTTCCCTGAAACGATTTCTGGGCATCACTTCTGAATTCACACGCTTCGAACGGTTTATCTTTTACGGAACCTTTGCCTGGCTGATGGGCTGGTGGCTGGTCTTTGTCGCCGGGGTTGCCGTCAATTTCATACAGCCGCTGAGCGATCGTTTCTGGAGCGGTTTCTGGTATGTGTATATTCTGCTTTCGGTCGGTTTGGGCATTCTCTGCACGATATGGATTTTTGCCGGCGGTCTGCGCGATGCCCTTCAGCTGTTCCGGGATCTGCGGACCAGCCGGAACGATTGCCGGGACGACGGCTTTGTGCGGCAGAATGAGGAATCGGCGGAATAAACGCCGTCGATGAAAAAGTCAATGAATCACCATCCGTGCCCATGTCCGCGGAGTCGTCAGCGACGGGCATGCCGAACGCACGGACATGGGCTGTCTGAAGAGGCTCGGCCTTTACCGCCGCACTGACCGGAGTGGATCGGTATCCTCAGGAGCGGGCGGCGCAAAAGCGCAGTCCCGCTCTTGAGATACTCTCCTGCCGGATTTCCGTCGCGTCACTGATAGGTGAGGTCCCAGTGGCGTTTGGCCGGGAGATAGTCGGAGGAGTAGTTCCAGTAACCGATGATCTCATAGGTTTTGAAATTGCGGACGCTGCCGTCGACCATGCAGACATTCGTGCTGTCGCCGCTGTGGCCGTTGTAATAGATGCCGGCATTGTGCCGTCCGAACGGCGCGAAATGGGCGGTCTGGTAATCGAAGCAGTCGCCGCTGTTGGAGAAACCGACCGCCGGACCCTCGACGCCGGGGCTCTTTTCGGAGTAGCGTTCGCAGGCCTTGTTGATGCAGATGAACAGGAACTTGGAAGAGGCATTGCGGATGGAGCCGTATTTCTTGCCGGAAGGGGAGGTGGCCGGATAACGCAATCCCGTTTCCTGAGGATCTTTGGCGTGGGCGGGTGCATTGATCGCGTAGGAGAGCGGATGGGTGTCGCGCCGGAAGCTGTTGGCGTACCGGTCGAGCTTGCAGTGGAATACCTTGATGCTGTTTGTGTATCGGTAGAGCTGCCAGGACCATGTCGCGCTCTTCTCGTCGAGCTGGTTCATGATTCCGGCGGCGCTTCGCGCTTCGACGATGAAGTCATTGTTGTCGCCGGAGTAGAGGGACGAGGCCTGGCCGATCGACTTGAGGCTGCCGACGCATTGCGACCCGTAGGCCGCTTCGCGCGCCCTGTGGAGCGCCGGCAGCAGGAGCGAGGCGAGGATTGCGATGATTGCAATTACGACCAGCAATTCGATCAGGGTGAAGAGACTTCTTTTCATTTTGCGGGGTCTCCTGTGAAATATTTAGGGACGGTGCATCATGGCATGTTTCATTCGAGGTTTTTCCGCAGCCCGGCGCGGATGATTCGGGAGCGCCGGGTCTCTTCCTTTGCCGGCGTGAGGTCGCCGTAGGTTTCCGTGTGGAGCAGACTCCAGCCGTGATAGTCCCGCAGCCCGTGATAGCACCAGGACCAGCCGAACTCCTCGAAGAGCTCCACCAGATCGGCAAGGTAGCGTTCGGCGTCCTCCTTCGGAGCCCAGCGGACCACGCTGAATTCGCCGACCAGGATCGGCACCCGGTACTTCTGCTCGAAGTCGCGGACGGATTGCAGGTGTTTCCGGATCTTCTCCCGGTCCCATCCGCAGCGGACATTGGTTTTCGCCTGAACTTCTTTGAGGTCGGTGCCGGTGATGTTGTGGATTCCCTGATGGGTGAAGTCGTGAGGCGAATAGTAGTGCACGCTGTAAATGACTTTTTCGTCGGGCAGCGGTTTCAGCCCCTGAAAACCGTCATGCAGTCCGCCCGGGCCGGGTTCGTACATGATCCACGTGTCGGGGTCCACGGAACGGATTGCCCGGGTCGCGGCGATGGCGGTCGGACGCCACTCCTTCGGCGGGAAGGGCATCTGGTCCCAGTCCAGCGGTTCGTTGCAGAGGTCGTAGGCGTAAATCACGTCCCGGTACGGGGTCAGGGCGGCAGCGATCCTTTTCCAAAGAGCGGCGGCCCGATCGGCCAGTCCGGGATCGCTCCAGAAAGCGTTATGCGACACATCGGCCTTGGAATTGCCCGAAAACGCGGCCGCATCGACGGCCAGAATGACCTTGAGCCGGTGTTTGCGCGCTTCGGCGAGGTACTCCCCGATCTCCGTCATCCGCTGTTTGAACACGGCGTCGGCGGTGAGATCCGGGGCCGGAATCCATTTGCGGACCACATTGGCATTCCATTCGTTGCGGGCCTCTTCGAGCCCGTCCCTGTTCTGGAGCGTGAAGCCGCGGACGACGGCGGGGGAGGGGCGGCGGGAACCGAGCACTTCCGGCGTCGGCAGTCCCGCTTCGTCAGTGGAGGCGCTTTCCGGCGTCAGAATGACGGATTTCAGCTCGGCGATGTTGGTTTTGGAGTCTGCACTCGACGAAAAGACCGACAGCATCAGCTTCTCCTCCTTCTCCAGCTTGAGCGGGCGCGAGTCGGACCGCCACTTTTCAAGATTGCCGTTGCTCAGCTGCAGCAGGAAAAAGGGAGTCTCCCAGCCGCGCGACAGCGCCACGGTCAGGTTGCTGCCGCGACCGCAGCCGGAGACCCGGTACTCGCCGGCGGGCAGCGTGATTGCCCGGTAGATTTTCGCGTCTCCGCCCCGTCCCAGCAGCCGGACGAAGCCCGGACGGAGTTCCGTGGCGAGCTCCGGGGTATGGGACCAGCCCTTCAGCGCTTCGGGATTGTCGAACGTGAAAATTGCGGGTTTGCCCGGAGTCTTCCGGTAAGCGTCGAACAGCGCGTCAGCATAGCCTTTCATCCCGGCGTCGTTCGGATGCCATTTGACGCCGCCGGAGCTCCCGGTCCCGGAACAGGCCGGATTCTGGGCGTACCGGGCGATCGAGACGAAAGGGACGCCGAGCTCGGTACAGACTTCCCGCTGCGCTTCTTCGACCTTCGCCTCTCCGGAGCCGGGGGCATATTCGGCCTGCCCGGAGCCGGTCGGACTCCAGACGCCGACGGCGATCACGCGGGGCGTTGGCTTGAGCGCCAGACAGGATTCGAGCATCGTCCGGTAACCGGCACGCCATTTTTCGAATTCGTCGGCGCTGAGGCTGCCGGCGCCTTCTCCGGCCTGCAGGATCACCAGATCCGGGAGCAGGGCGGCCGTTTTGCGGTCCGCTTCTGCCCGTCCCTCCGCGGTTTTGCAGGCGTTGCTGCTGTTGTAGCAGATTTCAATCCGCTCTCCGGGCCGGGTTTCGGCGACACGGGCGGCGAAGAGGTGGACGTGGTCGTTTTCGAGCTTTGACGCGGCCATGCCGCACTGCCGGTCCCAGCCGAGGTCCCGGATGGTCCCCTCGTTGAAGCCGTGCATCGTGATGCTGTTGCCGGTGAACATGATCCGGTAGACGCCGGGCTGCGGGGAGTGTCGCGGCGTCTCGTCGGTGACCGTGGCGGCGGAGAGCGCCGCTCCGGCGAAGACGGCGGCGGCGAAACTTCTGAGCTTCATGGAACGATCCTTTCCTGGTTTAAGAAATGCGGCGGCACAAACTGCCAAATCGAAAGCTCAAGGAAATTTAAAACAACATGTTGTTTCTTTCTGTATTAATTATACCAAAACAACATGTTGTTGTCAACAGAAGCGGGCAAGAAAATCGAAAGTTTTCCGGTTCTGCTTTTTCCTGCATCGATGGAAACAGTGATTTCCCGCCGCGGTGTTTTCCGCATATGCCCGGAGGCGGCAGTTCCGCTTCTCCGCACGGCAGCGGTTTCCGGGTTAATTCACGCGGATGATCCGGAAGCCGACGTCGTCGGAAACCGCAGAAGACTCCCTGCCTTCGCCTTTTTGTTCTGTGCGGCAGCTTGTCCGGGACGACTTCCAGGAACCGCCTTTCACCGCCATGACGGTTTTACCGCGTTCCGTATTCCCGGGAAGGGAGACTGAAGTGGAAGTCCACTCCCAGCAGTTTCCCCACATGTCGATCGCGCCGCAGGCCGCCAGGGTTTTCGGATATGCGTCAACCGGTGTCGTTCCGTTTTTTTCTCCGCAGTTGAAATCCGCATCCTTCGGCATATGTCCGGCGGCATACTCCCATTCCTCTTCGGTCGGCAGGCGGTAAACGGCTTTTCCGTCTCCGGCGGAAAGCCAAGTGCAATATGCGACGGCATCGTCATAGGAGACATTCACCACGGGATGCCGTTCGCGGCCGGCCGGCATGACTCCGTTCCTCCACTCTTTCGGGGGTTTTCTTCCCGTCGCTTTCACGAACTCGGAATAATCCTCGCAGGTTACCGGCGTGCGGGCGATCGACACGTTCCGGGCGGCCCCGAGCACCGGCAGATATCCGTCGTTTGTATTGCGTGAACCGGGCCGGAGGCGCGGATCGGTGAAGCGGCGCATGCTTTGTTCGATGCGCTTTTCCCGGTTCAGGAGCATCTCGTCCACAATCTCCTGCATCTCCTGTACCTTGGATGCGTGCCGGGCGGTTCTCTTCAACTCCTCAAGCTTCGCTTTTTTGCGTGCGACGACCTTGTCGTAATTGACGGCAATCTGTTTTCGCAGTGCCGCCCGGTTCGTTTCGGACGGATCGCGGCGGCAGGCGGATATCAGCCGTTTCGTCTCTTCATCCAGTTGCGGACGTTCTTTTTCAATGGTGGTGCTGTATTTATGCAGCTTTGCCTCTCCGTCCGGAGCGGCGGAACCGGCACTGACAGCGGCGGCCATGCATACGGCAATTATGATTTCGGGCAGATGGATGTTCATGATTGTTCTCCCTGCTGTTTGACGAGTGATAATGTCATCGAATATCAGAGCGCTCTGTTATTAAGAACGCGGTCTGCCCTGAAAAAATTTTATCACCCATTATGAAAAAGTGTTTTTACTTTGAAAAATCAATCGCGGAACCGGACTGCCGGCTCTTTGCCGGCGTCGGATGACACCTCGGACGATACATTGTTGTCGGCGGGATCATCCGGTGCGACGAGAAGAAGGGCGCACTCCGCTTTGTGGCGGAGTTTCCGCCGGGAACGAGCGGTCGAATGAAAGCGCCGCCCGGACGACAGCCGTTGCTTTTTCCTCCGGTTCAGGGAAGGAGCAGACTTTTTTGCTGCTTCGGCCGGGAAATCGAACCGGCATTGTGCCGGTTACGGGTCTCTCCGGCAGGCGTCTATGCGGGCGGTCATCGTGTTCTCCGGCGGGTTTCGGAGAGGATGAGGCCGGCTAGGGCGAGCGCCATGCCGCATGACGCCGGGAGCGTAATCCGTTCATGCAGAATCAGCACGGCAGTGATGACGGTCACAACCGGGACCAGGTAGATGTAGACGCTGGTCCTGACCGCGCCGAGGATTTTGACGGCCCGGTTCCAGGTCGCGAAGCAGAGCGCCGACGCGCCGAGCCCGAGATAGAGGAAATTGCACAAATTGACCGGTTTTCGCAACGCTCCCCACGCCGGGGAGAAATCGAGAAAGAAGAGCGCCGGCAGCATGAAGGCGAGCCCGTAAAGGAAAGTCCGGCGCGTACAGGCCGCCATCGGATGCCCGAGCTGCCCGATCTTTTTCATCAGCACCGAGTAGACCGCCCACACAAAAGCGGCGAGCAGTGCGAGGATGTCGCCGGCCGGATTCAGTTTCAGCGTCATGCTGCCGGAGAACATGATGAGCGTGACTCCGGCGAGCGCAAGAACGAAACCGGCGTAGAAACGCAGATCGGGCCGCTCCCCGCGCAGGTAGAAACAGGAGAGCAGGGCCGTGAAGAACGGAGCGACCGTGACCAGCACACCGACGTTCGAGGCGAGCGTATAGGTCAGCGCGATGTTTTCGAACAGAAAATAGAGCGTTACGCCGGTCAGCCCCGCGCCGGCGTAGAGCCGCTCCTCCTTCCAGCTCCGGAACGGCAGTTTGCCGCGGACCAGATGCAGGGCCGCAAAACCGAGCAGAAAGCGCAGGAACAGGATTTCGATCGGCGAAAACTCCCGCAGCAGCACTTTGGTGGAGATGAAGGTGGTTCCCCAGATCAGGATCGTGGCCAGCGCCGTCAGATGGGCAGCGGTTTCGGATTTCAGTTTCAGCATGATGCTCTCCGGTAAATTTCATAATATACCGCCGCCGCGCGGAAAAGCCACTCCGGAACCGGGGCGGAAGGTGCGGAATCCGGAGAAAAATCTCTTCGATCCGGGAACGGCCCGGTCCGGGTGATTGTTCCGGATAAGCGGAATATGGCCAGGAGGGTGGACGGGGCATGAAAATCAGGCTCCGGAAGGCGGTCCGGTTGAAAAAACAGCCCGCATTTTTGGCTTCCGCGATTGAAAAATCGCATTTGTCGTATATATTATATGCAATTCTAATCCGGGAGCATTTCATAACATCGTGAAAAAGTTCGTTTTACTCTCGCTTCTGCTGCTCTTTGCGGTGCTGGGCATTACAGCCGCCGCGGCAGTCTCTTCGGGGAATGCCGTGGTCTCCGCTGCTGTCTTGAGCCGGTGCGCGGCTGAAGCGGGGGCGGACCGCACCCTGGCTCCGGCTGCGCCGCAGCAGCAGTCGGACGATGCGTTTTTCCTGCGCTGCGGCGGCGATACGGTGAACGGACTGATCTGCCGGCTGAACGAAACGGCACGGCCGTTGTCGGCTCGTCTGGTGCTCTCCTGTTTCGAAATCGCGCGAATTCTCGCGGAGGAGACTCCCCGCGGCAGGGAATTCGCTCCGGTTACGGATTCTCATCCACAAATCCTGATCTGGCTCGCTTCGTACCTTGAAGTCCGGGCCGGCCCCGCCCTTGCTTGAGCCATTCTGTCGCTTGAGCGTGCCGGCGGTAGCTTTCTGTTGCCTTTTTCCGGTATGACCATTTTCGTTCCCGTTTTCCGGTAGTTCCGGCGGCGGGTACTGAGGAAATACCTCTGTACTGTGTTCGTGCCTTTCCGGGCGCGGAACGGTCCGGCGTACTCATGCGGCATTGTCACAATTTTCCCAACAACAACCAGCAGTGAGTACAAGGTATGAAAAAAGTAGATTTCATGTTGACGGCGTTCCGCGACGGCTTTCAGTCGGTGTTCGGAGCGCGGGTGTTCAGTTCGGATTTCCTTCCGGTGGTCGAAGAGGCCGCCGCGGCGGGAATCACCCACTTTGAAGCGGGCGGCGGCGCGCTGTTCCAGGCCGCCTATTTTTACAGCAATGAGGATGCGTTCCGGGTCATGGACGACTTTCGGCGCATCGCCGGGAACAATGCGAATCTTCAGACACTGGCGCGCGGCATCAACGTGGTCGGTCTCGACAGCCAGCCGCGCGACATCATCAAGCTGCACGCGCAGCTCATGAAGAAGCACGGCATTACGACCATCCGCAACTTCGACGCGCTGAACGACGTGAACAACCTTCTTTACAGCGGACACTGCATCGCCGAGGCGGGCCTCAGGCATGAGATCACCGTCACGATGATGGAGCTCCCGCCGGGATGTGTCGGCCATACGGTCGAATTCTATGAATCCGTGCTGCGGCGCATCCTCGACTCCGGCATTCCATATGATTCCCTCTGCTTCAAGGATGCATCGGGCACCTCGACGCCCCACAAGGTCTACGAGACGATCAGGATGGCGCGGAAACTCGTCGGCGGGGATACGCGGATCGTCTTCCACTCCCACGAGACGGCCGGCTGCAGCGTGCTGGCGTATCACGCCGCGCTCGAAGGCGGCGCGGACCAGCTCGACCTTTCGATCGCGCCGCTCTCGGGCGGCACCTGCCAGCCGGATATCCTGACCATGTGGCACGCGCTGCGCGGAACCCAGTACGATCTCGGCGTCGACGTGAAGAAGATCATCAAGCTCGAAGAGAGCCTCAAGGAGGCGATGAAGGATTACTTCATGCCGCCGGAAGCCACCCAGGTCAATCCGCTTATCCCGTTCTTCCCGATGCCGGGCGGCGCGCTGACCGCGAATACGCAGATGCTGCGCGACAACGGGCTTATGGACAAGTATCAGGAAGTCATCGCCGCGATGGGCGAAGCGGTTGCGAAGGGCGGCTTCGGCACGTCGGTCACGCCGGTCAGCCAGTTCTATTTCCAGCAGGCGTTCAACAACGTCATGTTCGGACCGTGGAAGAAGATCGCCGAGGGGTACGGCAAAATGGTGCTCGGCTACTTCGGCCGCACTCCGGCGGAGCCGGATCCGGAGATCGTGAAGATCGCTTCCGAGCAGTTGAAGCTCGAGCCGACCACCCGCAGCCCGCTCGACATCAACGACGAGAATCCGGCCAAGGGGCGCAAGGCCGCGGTCGCGATGCTCGAGGCGAACAAGCTGCCGGTCACCGACGAGAACATCTTCATCGCCGCGAGCTGCAGCGAGAAGGGCATCCGCTTCCTGAAAGGGGAGGGGACGATCGGCGTGCGCAAGATCGACCGGAAGAAGGAGTCCGCCGAGAAGAACGCCGCCGGAACCGCGCCGAAATCCGATGCGATGACGGTCACGGTCAACGGCAGGAGCTACGCCGTGAAGTTTTCCGGCAATTCCGCCACGGTCAACGGCAGGCAGTATGACTTCTCGGTCGCCGACGGAATCACGGCCGAACAGCCGGTCCGCCAGGCCGCGATGGGCGGGACCGGCGGAGAGTTCACCGAGGTTCACTCGACGCTTCCCGGCGCGGTGATCCGCATCCTTGCGAAGCCGGGCGACCAGGTTCAGGCCGGGCAGCTCCTGCTCGTGCTCGAAGCCATGAAGATGGAGACGCCGGTCAACGCGCCGGCGACCGGCGTTCTGGCGAAACTCGAAGTCACCGAAGGTCAGCAGGTTCAGTCCGGCGCTCTCCTTGCCGTGATCAAAGGCTGAGAGGGGGTCTGTGATGAGTAATTTCCTCGATCTTTTTCAGGGATTCGGCGTGATGGCCGCCTCGGACCCGGTGGTGGTGGCCGTCCGGATCGCACTGGTGATTCTCGGCTTCGTCCTGGTCTGGCTCGGGCGCAAGGGGGTGCTCGAACCGCTGCTGATGATTCCGATGGGCCTCGGCATGGCCACGATCAACGTCTCTTCCATGTTCTTCGACCCGATCAACATGGCGAACAAGACCCCCGTGGACCATACCGCGATCAACAACCTGTTTCTCGACTCGACGATCAGCAACAACGATCACCTGATGACGCTCATGCAGATCGACTGGCTGCAGCCGGTCTACACGCTGACCTTCAGCAACGGCCTTATCGCCTGCCTGATCTTCATCGGCATCGGTTCGCTGCTTGACGTCGGCTTCGTCATGAAGCGGCCGTACGTCTCGGCGATCATCGCGCTCTTTGCGGAGCTCGGCACGCTGATCACGCTGCCGCTGGCCGCCGCCTGGGGCTACAACCTGAAGGACGCGGCGTCGATCGCGCTGGTCGGCGGCGCCGACGGCCCGATGGTGCTCTTCGCGTCGCTGAAGCTTTCGCCGCATCTCTTCGTGCCGATCACGGTTGTCGCCTACATGTATCTCGGGCTGGCCTACGGCGGGTTCCCGTATCTCGTGAAGTTCCTGATTCCGAAAAAGCTGCAGTCGATCGAAATGCCGCCGGACGATCCGAAACTGAAGATCACCAGCGGTCAGAAGCTGACCTTCGCGGTGGTGGCATGCGTGCTGCTGTCGTTCCTGTTCCCGGTCGCGTCGCCGCTCTTCTTTTCGCTGTTCCTCGGAATCGCGATCCGCGAATCGGGGCTGGACAAGTTCCAGTATCTGGTCAGCGAGATCGTGCTGTATGCGTCGACCCTGACGCTCGGACTGCTGCTCGGCGTCCTCTGTGAAGCCAAGACGATCATGGACCCGAAAGTGCTGCCGCTGCTGATCTTCGGCATGGCGGCGCTCGGGCTCTCCGGCGTCGGCGGCATCATCGGCGGGTATTTCATGTATTTCGTCACCGGCGGCAAGTTCAATCCGGTGATCGGCATCGCGGGCGTGAGCTGCGTGCCGTCCACCGCGAAGGTCGCGCAGAAATGCGTAACCAAGGCGAACCCGAATGCGATCATCATGCACTATGCGCTCGGGGTCAATATCTTCGGCGTAATCACGACGGCGATCATCGCGGCGATTTACATCAGTTTGCTGCAGAATTACTGAGGAGGAGTTTGTTATGGCACAGGCATGGATGGTTATGGGGGAGACCTATCTCCTCACGATCGTGGTTTCGCTGTTCGTGGCGTTCCTGATCCACATGATGACGCTGCTGATCCGCCGGTTCGGAGCGGCGGCGAAGCCGCTGCCGGCTTCGGCCGAACAGGTCGAGGTTTCAGCGGCGCCGGACGATCCGGATGAACTTGCCGCGCTCGCCATCGCGGTCGCGGTCAGACGCAATAACGGCGAAGGGAGGTAGTCACCATGGGCGGAAAGCACCTGAAGCTGCGCACGATCGTGATTGTCGCGATCATTGCGGTATTTGCCTTCTCGATTTACCCGCTCGCACCGCGGGACTTTTACGAGACGTTCTTCAAGGCGTTGAAGGTCAAGGACGATGCGGTCGCAGCCGAGCTGGTTTCGGATGCAAAACAACTTCAGGCCGGCCGCCCTGACCTGAACCAGGCGGCGGCGCTCCTCGAGGCCGCCGAAGCGAAAAAGGTCGATCTCGTGCCGCTCGTCTCCGGGCGGAACCTCGCCGGCAACGCCGACGTGATCGCAATGGTCCGCAAGGAGGCGTCGGGCTCGATCCGGCTCGGACTCGACCTGAACGGCGGTGTCGAGTTCATTCTCGAGCTGATTCCCGACAAGGAGCTGCTCGCCAGATTCGCGGAGGGCGGCACCGCCGCCGACCGCGAGAAGATGGAAAAGCAGATCACCACGGAATTCAACCGCTACCGCGAACAGGCGATCGAGACCCTGCGCAAGCGGCTCGAATCGCAGAATATCTTCGAGTCGGACATCACGCCGTTCGGAGCGCGTTCGGTGTCGCTGAAGGCGCCGATCACTTCGCGCGACGAGAAGGATAAGCTTCTGTCGCTCATCAAGATGAGCTGCAAGTTGAACTTCCGCCTCGTCCACCCGGAGAGCGCGCGGCTGCTGGCGAACTACGACCCGGCCACCTATCTGCCGCCTCCCGGCTACGAGGTGCTCGAGGAAGGCGGCAGAACCCGCGCCCGCTACCTGGTCGCGCGCCGTCCGGAGATGACCGGGCAGTCCGTCTCGAAGGCGATGCCGGTCCGCGACCAGTTCGGCCAGATCAAAATCGCGCTCGAATTCAATTCGAAGGGGGCGGCGGATTTTGCGCGGGTCACCGGGGAGAATCTGCACCGCCAGCTCGCCATCGTGCTGGACGACAAGCTTTACTGCGCTCCGGTGATCCAGTCGGTCATCACCGGCGGACATGCTGAAATTTCCGGCTCGTTCTCAAACGAAGAGGCGCAGCAGATCGCGGACGCACTCAGCGCCGGCAGCTTCCCGTTCCAGATCGATGTGACCGCGGTTTACGACACCGCGCCGTCGATGGGGGCCGACAACGTCCGGAACGGCATTTACGCCGGCATTCTCGCCGCGGTGCTGCTGACGCTCTTCATGTGCATCTACTACTTCCGGGCCGGGGCGATCGCCTGCATCGCTCTCGGCGCGAATGTCGTGCTGATCCTCGGCGCGATGGCTGCGTTCGGGGCGACGATGACCATGCCCGGCATCGCCGGCGTGATTCTGACGCTCGGCATGGCGGTCGATGCGAACGTACTGGTCTTCGAACGCATGCGCGAGGAACTGAACGCCGGAAAGAGCCTGGCCACCGCGGTCGATCTCGGTTACGAGAAGGCATTTTCGGCCGTCTTTGACGGCAACCTCACCACGCTGATCTGTGCGCTGATCCTGATGTATTTCGGCAGCGGCCCCGTGAAGGGCTTCGCGGTCAGCCTCTCCATCGGCATCGTGTCGAGCATGTTCACCGCGCTCTGCCTGACCCGGCTGATCTTCGACTACGCGCTGAAGTACGGCCACTGGAAAACGCTGAAGATGTGCCGCTTCTTCAAGAATCCGCATTTCGATTTCCTCGGCAGGCGCAAGTGGGCCTTTTTCGGCTCGGGGCTGCTGATCCTGGCGAGCTTGATCATACTGGAGTATAAGGGTACGAAGATGCTCGGCGTCGATTTTACCGGCGGCACGCGCATCAGCTACACCTACTCCGAACAGGTTCCCGTCGCGGAGCTTGAGAAGCTCCTGCAGCCGATCGACCCGAATGTGCGGATCAGCTACAAGTCGAACCCGTTCGCCCGCGACAACCGCAAGCTCGAAATCCTGATCCGCGACCGCAGCGGGACGGCGGAGAGCGGAGCGTTTTCGCTGAACGACCGGGTCACGAAGCTGCTGAATGAGAAATTCCCGGCCCTGAAAGCCGCGGACGGGCAGGAAACCACCGTCGGCGGACTGGTCGGCGCGGAGACCGGCAAGGCGTCGGTTCTGGCGATTCTGCTCGCGCTGCTCGGCATGTGCATCTACATCTCGATCCGCTTTGAGCTGTCGTTCGCGGTGGCGGGCATGCTTGCGCTGCTGCACGACGTGATCATCGCGATCGGGCTCTATGTCGCCATGGGCCGTGAGCTTTCGCTGCCGGTCGTGGCTGCGGTGCTGACCGTCATCGGTTATTCGATCAACGACACGATCGTGATCTTCGACCGCATCCGCGAGGATTCGCGGCTCATGCCGGAGAAGAGCTTCCGTGAAATCATCAACATCGCGATCAACAGCACCCTGAGCCGGACGATCCTGACCAGCGTCACGACCTTCCTGGTGGTGGTGGTCATGTTCTGCTTCGGCGGCATCGTCATCAACGACTTCGTGTTGGTCATGATGCTCGGCATCGTGATCGGGACCTATTCGTCGATCTTCATCGCGAGTCCGCTCGCGGCGATGTGGCACCGCAGGATCGGAGCGGCGAAGCAATGAAGAAACGAGGCATTTTCGCATCCGTCCTTCTGCTGGCCGCGCTTTTCCTGCTGCTGCCGGGTTGTTCGCGCGAGGCGGAGGGGCGGCAGGTCGATTCGATCAAAGTCCTGCAGGGCGACGGACAGGTCGGTCTGCCGGGCCGGCCGTTCGGTTCCGAGCTCGTGCTTGAGCTGCTGGATGTGGACGGCGTACCGGTTCCGGGTGCGGAAGTCCGGGTGCAGGCCGCCCGGAATTCCGATCTTCCGGTTCCGGCGGAGCGTTTCAGGGCGGACGCCGGAGGTGTCGTGCGGATTCCGGTCTCCGCCGGGAAGGTGCTCGGCGACAACTATCTGGAAATCATTCCCGTCGGAGCGGAGAACCGGTCGCGGAGCTGCCGTTTCGTCACCGGCCTCGAGATCGACGGCGGCCGGCAGCAGGGAGCCGCCGGCAGTACGCTCGACCGGCCGATCTCGGTCCGCGTCGTTGATGCGGACGGTGTTCCGGTTGCGGGGCAGCCGGTCTACTTCGGCATCGTGAACGCTCCGGAGGGGGGGGCGGCGCGGTTGTCGGACGAAGTTGCGGCGACCGATTCCTCCGGTGTGGCCCGGACCCGGGTCACGCTCGGCAGCGGCACCGGCGGATATGAGGTCGAGGTCAAGCCGACCGGCCCGGACGGGCGGCTGCTGACCCGCGGCGTGACCGTTGAGGTCATGGGCCTCAACCTCCCGAACCTTCTGATCAGCGCGTTTGCCGGGTTGGCGATTTTCATCTTCGGCATGCACCTGATGAGCGACGGCCTCCAGAAGACCGCCGGGGAGAAGATGAAAACGATCATCCGGCTCTTCGCCCGGAACCGTTTCGTCGGGCTGCTGGCCGGGGCGGGCGTCACCGCCGTGATCCAGTCCTCCAGCGCGACGACGGTCATGGTGATCGGCTTCATCAACGCGGGGCTGCTGAACCTCGCCCAGTCGATCGGCATCATTTTCGGCACGAACATCGGCACGACCGTCACGGCGCAGATCGTTTCGTTCAACGTCTCGACGCTTGCAATGCCGGCGATCATCGCCGGGCTGCTGCTCTTCTTCATCCCGTACCGGAACTGCCGCGGCATCGGGGAAACCGTGCTCGGCTTCGGTTTCCTCTTCTACGGCATGGTGCTGATGAGCGACGAACTGACCCGTATCGCGGATTTCCCGACGGTCACGCGGCTCTTCTCGCACTTCGACTGCACGCCGCTTGACGGCGTCATGCCGTTCGGAGCGGTCATCGGAGCGCTCTGCATCGGGCTGGTGGTCACGATGATCATCCAGTCGAGCTCGGCTTCGACCGGCATCATCATCGCGCTCGGCGCGGGCGGACTCATCAACCTCTATACCGCGATGCCGCTCGTGCTCGGCGCGAACATCGGCACGACCGTGACGGCGCAGCTCGCGGCGATTCCGGCCAACCGGGTCGCGAAGCAGGCGGCGCTCGCGCATACGCTCTTCAACGTGGCCGGCACGCTGATCATGCTTGTGTTTTTCTACGTTCCGTGGGGAGCGACCGAGGTGCCGGTCTTCTTCCACATCGTGGATGCGATCACGCCCGGAGACGCGTTCTCGGCGATTCCGCAGAACGTTCCGCGCCACATTGCGAACGCCCACACGCTGTTCAACGTGTTCACGGCCGTGATTTTGCTGCCGTTCGTCATGCCGCTCGCCCATGTCTGCGAGCGGCTGATTCCCGCGAAGCGGAAGATCAAGTATACGAGCCTCGACCCGTATCTGCTTGAAAATCCGCCGATCGCGCTGCACCAGACCGTCACCCGGCTGCGCACCATGACCCGCAGCGCCTGGAGCGTTTTCGAGAAAACCATGCGCGACACCGTGCTGAACGGCGGCTACGACGCCGAAAAGCGCGAGGAGTACCGCAAGCGCGAAAGCAAGATCGACCGCATGCAGGAGGAGATTACCGCCTACCTTGTCCAGCTCGCCCAGCGCGAGCTGACGCTGCCCCAGTCGCGGATGATTCCGGTGCTGACCCACTGCGCGAACGACGCGGAACGTCTGGCCGATTACGCGGAGCTGGTTCTGAAGGAGGCGGCCCGGCTGGCCGAACGGCGCGAGAAGTTTTCGAAAAAGTCCGAGAAGGAGCTCAGAACCCTGTTCGACCTGACCGGCCGCATGGCTTCGAAGGTCCTTGCCGCCCTTGAAAAAGGGGACGAGGAGCCGGCCGGAGAGGCCCGGGAGCTCGGGCGTGAAATCCGCCAGCAGGTCAGCCGCATGGTGAACGCCTATCCCGGCAATCTCCGCAAAGGCTCCTTCAATGTCGAAAGCGGTATCATCTTTCTCTCGCTGGCCGGAATTTTCCGCCAGGCGGCCGAACGGCTGGACAACATCGCCGTCCGTGCCTCCTCGCTCACCCGTTATGAGTGGGAGGAGCGCAAATAGGCGTTCTTTCAGGTACGGCAGCGCCTGCGGGAGTGAGAAAAGGCGCCTCCTCTTCCCGCAGGCGTTCCGGTTCCGGGAGCGGAAAATCCGGAAAAAATGCATAAATGCGGCCTCTCCTTCTCGAAAAAGCGGGGACTTGGTGTTATATTTTCACCTCTTTATTCAGGAAGATGTCAGGAAAGGGACAGGTTCATGAAGCTCTCCGAGAAATTCGCATTGTACCGGGTATTCACTTCGCACATGGTTCTTCAGCGGGAACGGCCGATCGTCATTTCCGGCACCGCGGAGCCGGGAAAAGCGGTCGAAGTCGCCTTTGCAGGCCGGAGCCGGAATGCCGTCGCCGGGCCGGACGGCGAATGGAGCGCCGAATTCCCCGCGATGGAGGCCGGCGGTCCGCACATGTTGACCGTGAGCGGGGCGGCGGGGAGCGCGCCGGTCGTTCTGGAGGATATCCTGATCGGCGAAGTCTGGATGTGCACCGGCCAGTCCAATATGGAGATGCCGGTTTTTTCGGAGAATCCTTTTTTCCGGACCCTGAATGCCGAAGAGGAGCTCAGGCATGCGGATTATCCGCGGATCCGGCTTTACAACTCCATGCTGACCCGCCGGCTGGCGCCGGAGGGGCCGCTGACGGACGAGGCCGGTTTCGGCTGGCAGGTCTGCAATGCGGAGACGGCGGCGGACTTTTCGGCCTGCGGCTACTTTTTCGGCCGGCAGCTGCTGAAGGACCTCGATGTTCCGATCGGCCTGATCGCCACGGCCTGGGGCGGCACCGACATCGCCGCATGGATCTCCCGGGAGAAATTCGAGGCGGTGCGCTGGCAGCCGTTTTACGACTCTCCGGACGAGCAGGAGCGCATCTGGAATACGTTGAAAACGGCTGACAATTTCAAAGCGCTGCTCAGCTGGCTCGAGCGTTTTGACGCCTGCGGAAAAGCCGCTCCGGAGTGCCTGGCTCCGGAGTTCGACGACTCCGGCTGGAAACCGTGTCCCGGGGCGACCGCGGTTCTTCCCCGGCCCGGTCGTTATGTCTGCCGCCTGAGTTTCGAGCTGCCGGCGGAGTTTGCCGGCCGGGAGCTTGAGCTGAAGCTCGGCATCATCAACGATGTCGATGCGACCTTCTTCAACGAGGAGGCGGTCGGTTCGACCGGGGTGGAGACTCCGGCTTACTGGAGTGCCGAGCGGAAATACACGGTTCCGGGCCGCTGTGTGCGGGCCGGCCGGAACTGCATCGCCGTGGTGGCGGACGATCATTACGGCGCCGGGCTGGTCAACGTTCAGGAGCTGGAATTCACCGCGCCCGGACTGGCCTTCAAAGTTCGGCCGGAGTGCCGGATCGACACGGTGTTCACTCTCCCGGCCGATTTCCCGGCGCGCCCGGATGTGCCGTCCGTCGGCGCCAACCGCTGTCCGGGCGGACCGAACTACCCGTCCACGCTGTTCAACGCGATGCTGAACCCGTGGTTCCGTTATGCCGTCCGGGGTACGATCTGGTATCAGGGGTGCCACAACAACGGCGAATTCACCTATTATCCGCTGCACAAGATGCTGATCGACGATCTGCGCGAGCACTGGCACGATCCCGAAATGCCGTTTCTGCTGGTCCAGCTGGCGGCGTTCCTGGAGCATTCGCCGGAGAACCGCCGGGAGGACGCCGAGGCTGAAGCGGTGCCGTTTGCCGAATTTTCTCCATATGCTCTCACCCGCGAAATTCAGGCGGAGATGCCGCGCGCCCGGAAACAGGTCGGCATGATCGTCTCATTCGACCGGGGCGACCATTCGGATATCCATCCGCGCGACAAGCAGACGCTCGGGTTCCGGCTGGCCAGGAAGGCGGAGCATATGGTTTACGGTCGGGAGACGGTCTGCGACGGCCCGGAATTCGCCGGTTTCCGGCAGGAGGGCAGGCAGCTCCGGGTCTTCTTCCGCAACGTCGGCTCCGGCCTGGCGACGAGCGATGGGAAGGCGCCGGCCGGCTTTGTTCTGGGCGACCGCTCCGGCTTTCTGGCGCCGGCGGAGGCCGCGATCGACGGCGACACGGTTGTGCTGAGCAGCGACGGAATCCCGGAGCCGCAGCGGGTGCGCTATGCGTTCACCGGCTACTGCCGGGTAAATCTCATGAACAAAGAGGGGTTCCCGGCTGTGCCGTTCCGTTCCGACAAGCTCGATTACAGCGGGATGTTCGCCGATCTGCCGTAAGTGCCGGGCTGACGGGGCCGGCCGTCTGCATGCCTCTGCCCGTTTCAGGACGCGCAGGGGCGGCGGATCGCTTCGGGCGCCGTTGCGGGAAGAGCGGTTACACGCTCTTCCCGCTGTCCGATCAATTTCCGTTGTAAAGGGGATACCGGTATTTGTCCTCTTCGCTGATTTCCCGCATCACCCGGCAGGGGACGCCGACGGCGACGACATTGCCCGGAATGGACCTCGAAACCACGCTGCCCGCTCCGATGACGGAGTTGTCCCCGATGGTCACGCCGGCCAGGACGGTCGTTCCGGCTCCGATCCATACGTTGCTGCCGACGGTGATCGGCCTGGCGATTTCCAGCCCGGCCTTGCGCTGCTCCGGATCGACCGGGTGCTCGGCGGTCGTGAAGCAGCAGTTCGGCGCGATGAAAACGTGATCGCCGAAGGAAACCTTCACCCCGTCGTTGATGATCAGATTGTGGTTGGAGTAGAAATAATCCCCGACAAAAATATTATACCCGTAATCGCACCAGAAGGGAGGGGTGAAGATCACATTTTCTCCCATTCCCCCCAGCAGGCCGGCCAGGATTCGCAGCTGGCTCTCGCGGTCGTTTGGATTCAACTGGTTGTACTCGTGGCACTTGTCTTTGCATTTGCGTATTTCCGCTTCGAACTCGGGATTGTAACACCCCTGGAACAGGCAGTTGACCGGGACTGTCGGTTTGGCTTGCATCATCTTCGCTCCTGTATTGATTTGAAGTAGTATAATGGCGAATAATGCTTTTTGCAAATCCCGGTCCGGACTGAGATGCGTAATTCGGGCAGACGCGCGCTTTCCGGGGAAGGATGGCGGAGGATGACATTTCTCCTCCGGTTTCCGTGATGAAGCAAGCCGGATTGGGCTGCACGGATATTGCATGAAGATCGTTCAAGTCAGGGGAGTCTATTGAACATAAGGAAATTACAGAATCGTGGCTCGATGTCTTTTGGCGTTTTCATGCGATGTCCGGGCTAAAGCTCCGCACTTTCGTTCACTGCCTCGGCCTGGAATTCCGCAGGGGTCTCCTGCGGTTTGCCGAACGGCTCTTCCGGCAGATTGCGGGTCATGCGCCTTGCCGCATAGCAGGCGATGCCGCCGGCCAGCAGGTCGGCCGCCAGCCGGGCCCAGAACACCAGCACGAGGCTGCCGGCCCAGAGCGCAAGCAGCGAAAACGGAACGAGAAAAACGACTACCCGCAGCGCATTCAGAAACGCCGCCGCGGCCGGCCGGCCGCAGCCGGTGAAGAAGAAACCCGAAAAACGGTGAATCTCCACGGCGGCAAAGCCGAACGAAACGATCCGCAGATACAGGATCATGATCCGCTGCACCTCGGGGTCCTTGGAGAACCACCCGACGACATACGGCGCGGCAAAGAAGTAGATCACCGCCATGGTCAGCAGAAAACCGCCCGCGAACCGCATGGCGAACCGGCGGCATTGATTGATGCGGTCGAACCGGCGGGCGCCGTAATTCTGCGCGACCATCGGCATCAGGGCAATGCCGAGGGCCATCGGGAAGATGAACGCCACGACTTCCAGCCGCGAAGCCGCCGCTGTGGCTGCGACCGCCGCATCCCCGAACGAAGCGACGATCCGGGTGATGACCGCCGAACCGATCGGCATCAGCAGCATGCCGAGCGTGGCCGGAACTGCGAACCGGATTATGGTCTTCCAGGCTTTCCCGAGCGTGTCGCGCGGAATGCGCGGCGAAGCGATGAGCCGATGCCGGGAATACAGCAGACGAAGTGCGACAATGCCGCACACCGCCTGCGAAATCACTGTTGCCAGCGCCGCGCCGGCGATTCCCATGACCGGGAAACCGCACCAGCCGAAAATAAACAGCGGGTCGAGCAGTACATTCAGACCGAGTCCGAACAGCATGAGCATGCTGGCCGTGAAAGAGTCCCCGGCCGCGATCAGCAAATCGTTGCCGGCCATGCCGAGCGTGCCGGTGAAGCTGCCGAAATACCAGATCAGCATATATTGAACGATATAGGTCATGACGTTCGAGCCGGCGCCGCAGAGGCGGAAGGTCGGTTCGATCGTAAGAGCGCCCGCCGTGCCGATCGCCAGAGAAGCGAGCATCATCAGCATGAGCCCGGAAGTGACCAGCCGGGCCGCTTCGGGGCGGCGGCCGCCGCCGAGCGAGTGGGCCGTCGGCGTCATGACTCCGACGCAAAGCCCTCGGTAAACGCAGCCGATCAGCATGATGACCGGGAAGGTGAATCCCATTGCGGCGAGCTGGTCGGTGCCGAGCGAGGAGACGAACCAGGTATCGGCGATGTTGTAGCCGGAAATCGCCAGCGTTCCCGCCAGCATCGAACAGGCGGTGCGGAGCATGGTCGATCCGATCGGCCCGTCGATGTAGGAGGATGTGAAGCGGTTTCTCATAAACCGGGCGAAATCTGAAAGTTCAACCGACAGACAACACGCTGTTCAGCGTACCGAAATCATTGGGGGCGAAATTCGGATTTTCCTCATCGAGAATCCATTCGTCGTCAACGACGAACTTGTACTCGTAGGAACCGGCCTGCAAACTGACGGTGCAGCGGTAGCAGCCGGAACCGTCGGCGTCCTTCATCGGCGCCGTGTCCGGATCCCAGTCGTTGAAGGAACCGGCAAGGGCGACGGAATGTCCCGGCCCGGCCGTCAGAGTGAATTCATAGATCCACCCCGCGGCATCTTTTGCTGCGCCAACCTGACTGACCATTCTTCCTCCTCCGTTCGCTCAAAACTCACCGGCCCGCGGCATTCCGGAGCGCAACGTCTGTTCCGAACGCTCCAGCCCGACAATGATATAATATACCACCGCCATGCTGTTTCCGCAACCCGATTAGTTAAGAAATTGGAATTATTTTATTCCGCACGTCCGGTCCGGCCTTCCGTGCCGCACTCCTTCTCCCGCAATAACATATCCCGGAACGGCCGTCGGCCGTTCCGGGCTTCTCCGCGAGACGCCCGCCTCATTTCAGGGCGGCCGCCAGATCCTCTTCCGGCGTGGAAACCGGCGCAATATCGAATTTCTCGACCAGCAGCCGCAGCAGGCCCGGGGAGACGAAGGCCGGCAGCGACGGGCCGAGCTTCATCTTCCGGATGCCGAGCGAAAGCAGCGTCAGCAGCACGGCGACCGCCTTCTGTTCATACCACGAAAGGATGATCGAAAGCGGCAGGTCGTTGATGCCGCATTGAAATGCGCCGGCCAGAAGCTGCGCGATGCGCACCGCCGAATATGCATCGTTGCACTGTCCGACGTCAAGCAGCCGCGGAATTCCGCCGATATCGCCGAATTCGAGTTTGTTGAAGCGGTATTTGCCGCAGGCGAGCGTCAGGATCACGCAGTCGGCCGGAATCTGTTCCGCCAGTTGCGTATAGTAGTTGCGTCCGGGCTTGGCGCCGTCGCAGCCGCCGATCAGGAAGAAGTGACGGATCTTTCCGGATTTGACCGCATCGACGATTGCGCCGCCTGCCGCCGCGACCGCGTCATGGCCGAACCCGACGGTAATGTTCTTCTCCGGCTCCGTTTCCGGAAATCCCGGCGCACGCTTCGCCGCTTCGATCACTGTGCTGAAATCACCGTTCTTCACATGCACGACGCCGGGGAATTCGACGAGACCCGTCGTGAAAATCCGTTCGATGTAGGTCGGACGCGGCTTCTGGATGCAGTTCGTGGTCATCAGGATCGCTCCCGGGAACGCATCGAATTCACGCCACTGGTTCTGCCATGCGCCGCCGTAGTTGCCGACCAGATGCCTGTATTTCTTCAGCCCCGGATAACCGTGAGCCGGGAGCATTTCGCCGTGCGTATAGACGTTGACGCCGCTCCCCTCGGTCTGCTTGAGCAGCTGCTCGAGGTCGTCGAGATCGTGACCCGAAACCAGAATCGCCTTGCCGGCGACCGGCGTAATCCGGACGGCGGCGGGTTCCGGCTTGCCGAAACGCGCGATATGTCCTTCGTTCAGGATCTCCATCGCCCGCAGGTTCTGCCTGCCGCACTCAAGCGCGAGGGAGATCAGTTCGTCCTTCGGCGTGTCCGGCTTCGCCAGGGCGGAGAGAGCACGGACCAGGAACGCGTCGCAGGCCGCATCGGTCCTGCCGAGCCGCCGGGCATGATGCAGATAAGCGGACATCCCCTTGAGTCCGTAAAGCAGCAGTTCCTGGGAATCCGCCACCTCTTCTCCGAGCTTTTCGCGGCGGGGCGGGAATGCGTACTTTCCGGCAAGCTTTTCGAGTCCGGCCATATCCGGCGGCAGCTTGCGCGGGATGGCGGCGGCGACCCGGCGGGCGGCTTCCGCCACCTTTTCCGGATCGAAATTCACATTGGTGACGGTTGTGAAAAGGCCGTCGGCCAGCAGCGCCGGGTCTGCCCCTTTCGCGGCAGCCTCCTTCAGCAGCCCGAGAAGCAGGTCCTGAAGTCCCGCGCAATCGGGCTGTTTCCCGCAGACGCCGCGCTCTGTGCAGCCGGTGCCGAACGCCGTCTGTTCACACTGAAAACAGAACATTTTGTCCATTGTCACATCTCCTCTCTCCCCGGAAAAACGGGGTAAAAAATGGACTGAATGCAACCGGCCCATGCAGCACGGATCGCCTGTATTCAGTCCAATACTCCCGCCGGCGCCTCCCGGCAGCGGCGGCTTCCGATCGGAACGACCGGTCCGATGCGGCAAAGCGCCACCATACAGATCGTAAGTCCGTTTCCGACACGGCTGCGGTAAACGGCTCCCGCCATCTGCCGCAATTCCGGTCCGGCGCTCCTCTCCATCGCCGGACCGTTCTCCTCTTCCGGCATCGCGCTCCTCCACGCGAAACCGTACTCCGGGGGGGCGGCCCGGCACTCCCCAATGCCGGGCCGCCCTTCTCCTTTTTCCGGTCCGGCGCTCCTCAACGCCGAACCTCGCTTCTCCTCTTCGCGGCCCGATGCTCCTCAACGCCGAGCTGCACTCCTCCGGTCCGGCGCTCCTCAACGCCGAGCCGCACTCCTCCGGTCCGGCGCTCCTCAACGCCGAACCTCGCTTCTCCTCTTCGCGGCCCGGCACTCCTCAACGCCGAACCTCGCTTCTCCTCTTCACGGCCCGGCGCTCCTCAACGCCGAGCCGCACTCCTCCGGCCCGGCACTCCTCAACGCCGAACCTCGCTTCTCCTCTTCGCGGCCCGGCGCTCCTCAACGCCGAGCCGTACTCCTCCGGCTGTCCGTCTGAAGAATTATCTGCCCTCTTCGCAAATAATTCCGCACATCGCACCGCCGCATGCAACGCGTTCGCGAGACCTCTCCCCCAATTCGCCGGCCGGGAAAGCTTCCGGCTGCCATTTCCCGGCGTCGATGGTTGCGAATGCGCGTTCCCGACGGCTGCCGGAGCAATGGCCGCAACCGTCATATTTCCTCTTCCTTATCGCCATCTTACAGATTGACTTCACTTACGACATCCTCCATCCTCACGGCCAGCTCCTCGAGAGAGAGCCGGCCGAAAAATTCTCTCGCCTGCCGGTTCACCAGACTCGTGATTTCTCCGAACAGGGCGCAGCGTCCTTCACATTTGCTGTTCAGGAACAGGCAGTACCGATCCTCCACCTTGCCTTCCAGCGCTTCGAACACCTCCAGCGCCCGGATCATCCCCGGTTCCTTCATGAGCAGGAAACCTCCGGCCGGACCGCGCACGCTTTTCAATATCTTCGCCTGCCGCAGCCGGTGCAGCACCCGAACCGTGTGATCGTACGAGACCCCGAGCCTCGAAGCGATCTGACGCGCGCTCAGCGGTTTTTCCGGCTCCATCGCAATCAATGCACAGCTGTGAATTCCGATTGCCGCAGCTTCCGACATGTGAAAAAAATTTGCCATTTTCGTGCACTTTCCATCGTATATGTTATATATGTACATAATTACATATATTGCCGACATCCAAAAAAGAAACTGAACCGCTTCTGCTGTTTTCAACCAACCATGTTGTTTCTTTTGCTTACCTGTACACTAATGCAGCTAAATAGAAAGTCAAGCCGGAATTTGAGTTTTTTTCATGTTTTTTTTAATAAAAGCCGATTTTTCATGTTTTTTTACCTGTTTTCTTGTCGCTTGGCACGGATGAATCCGGATTGCGGCCAACTCTTTCGCAAAAAATCTTCCACTGTTCAAAATCGGCCATTGAGCTCTCCGGACGCAAAGATCGCTTCCCCGGGCGGCCGGAATTCCCCCTGTTATCGAATTCCCGTCAAGCCGGACCGCCGTTTTTTACTGCAATTCTCCATACACTCGATCATATAGCATATATTTATTGCCCGGCGATTCTCCATTCCGCCTGCCGGCGGCTGGAGAACCGGCGCCCCTCCTGCCGCGGAATCGGAACCGCAAACGGAAATGCCGCTTGCATTCCCCCGGAAATACCAGTATAGTAGAAAACGGAAGAACCATGCATCGGATTCTTTTATTGATTCACAACATTGATATGCAACAATCGGCAGGATATGCGATGGACGCCGGACAAAATAAAAATCAACGTATGGAATTCCGCAGAATCGGCGGTTCCTACCAGCAGGTGATCAGAACCGCCGCAGACCTGCGGCTGCTGCTGTCGCTCGATGAGGCGCATTGGGCGCTCAACAGCGTCAGTGTGGACTCCGTCCGCAGCGACGAACAGTTTCTGGCCTTTCTCGATGACGATATGAACCGGCAGATCCGGACCGACGAGGTCAAGCGCGCCGTCGGCTGGTTTCTCGGCATGATGAACGATTTTTCCGGTTTCGAGGCGGAAAGCGATGTGCTTGAACTCTCCGCTATCGACGCCGCCAGTCCGGAAGGCGCGCGGCTGCTCGACGCGGCGAAGCTCGTTCTCTCGAACATCGGCCGCGAAACCGACGGCAGGCTGTCGCTCGCCCAGATCCGCAACGACAAGGAGATCATCGCCTGCGCCCGTCAGAACGGCGACGGCATCATTCCGCCCGGAGCCGCCGACACGCCCGAAACGGCCGAGCTGGTCAATTCCGCGATGAAACTTTTCGGCAGCATCAAGGACATCTGCGGAGCGGAAGGCATCGACAGTGCCATTCTCGACCAATTCACGGCGGCGGCCACCGCGTATGTGAACTGGGTCGATGCACCGGCCGCGAATCCGGCCGCCCTGAAGCCGTTCGGAGACGATACAGCCGCCAGCTATGGAAAATTTTCCGCTTTGGAAAAAGAGCTCGACGACTATTTCATCGCCTGTGAGGCGCGCGTTTTCAGCCGTGAGGCGCCGGATCGGCTGCGCAAGGTCGAATCGACGATCGACCTGCTGAACAATCAGGCGATCCGGGACTTCTTCGCTTCTGCTCCGGTCGCGGAGCCGCGCCCGGACGAAACGCTCGATTTTTCGGCGAAGCTCAATCCGCTTAAACGCGACGCCCTGCTCGCCTTCGCCGCCGATGCCCATATCGGGGAGTTTCTGGTCGGAAACACTCTCTCCAACGACAACTGGAAGAAGCTGAAGGCCCGGTTTGCCCCGTATGCCGCCTGGGTTGCGGCGAAACCGAACAGCACATTCGACGGTTACGACCTCGACAGCCTGCGCCGTCAGACCGCGCCCGAAACCGTCGCCGCGCTGCGCGGCATGATTGCGGCCGACCTTGCAGTCGCACCTCGGATCGGCGCCTGCGAGCAGCTGCTCAAACTGATTCTGTTTCAGCGCTATCTGCTCGAATTTCTGAACAACTTCGTAAACCTGAGCCAGCTGTTCACTCCCGGCACGTCGTCGCTCCTGCAGGCCGGCATGCTCGTGATGGACGGGAGGAATTTCACCCTGGTGTCGATCGTCAAAAACGTCGCAGAGCACAAGGCGATCGTGAAGCTCAGCGACATCTGCGTCATCTATCTCGATGCGAGCACCGGCAAACCGGATGCGCAAAAGACGATGAAGCTGGCTGTGGCGGTCACCAGCGGCAATATTCGCAATCTTTTCATCAACAAGCACGGCATCTTTTTCTCCGCCGACGGAGAGTTGTGGGACGCCAAGATCATCGACCTTGTTCAACAGCCGGTTTCCATCTCCGAAGCGCTGCGCATGCCGTTCTACAAATTCGGCGAATTCATCGGCAACCAGGCCGACCGCTTTTTCTCGGCCCGGAGTCAGGAGGCGCAAAAGCAGCTCGAAACCAATTTCAATGCGGCCGCCACGGCGGCGACTGCGCCGCAAGCGGCTGCCGCGCCGAAAATGCAGACGCCGGCTGTTTCAGGTTCGATGCTGCTGATGGGCGGCGGCATCGGCATCGCCGCCCTCGGCAGTTCGATCGCATTCATCGTCAAACAGCTGGCGAATGTTTCGATCTGGAATGTCCTGGCGGTGCTTCTCGGCATCATACTTATTTTCGGCGGTCCGGTCGTGGCGGTTTCGCTCGTCAAGCTCTACCGCCGGAACCTGTCGCGCTTCCTTGAAGCGAACGGCTATGCCGTAAACCGGCCGATGCGGCTCAGCCGCCGGATGGGGGCAATCTTCACCTTCGTTCCGCCGATTCCGAATTCGAACTACATCAGGCGTGATCTCGTGGACCTCTTCAACAAGCCGTCCCGGAGCAGTAAAATCGTTAAGATTCTCTGCATCGTGCTTTTCGTCCTTCTCTGCGCCGCAGCGGGCTACTGGTGTTATAACCGCTTTTTCGCCCCGAAATCCGCTCCGGTCCCGGCTGTTCCGGCCGCCCCGGTCAAGCCGTCGCCGGCTCCGTCGCAGCCGGAAGCTCCGAAGCAGTAACCGGGTTGTGACTTAACCGCAATACTGCTGCCTGATGCGTCACGGAATTCGGAGGGGGGATTCAATTCCCCCTCCGAACTTTCTCCCGGCCGGCAATGCGGAAACAATCACCTTTGCAGACGGGAACAACTCGAAATCAGTTACTTTTCCGTTGAACAATTTGAACTGCACTTGATTTCGATGTATTTTCCTGTCAAGAAATTATCGAGTCATCCATATTGCCGGAAAATGCCACGGACAGTGCAACGAAATACAGTCGCAACGATGTTGAGAAAAGAAAAAAGTAATGCATGACTCTTATGATATTGCCGACCTGTGCAGAGAGCTGGAAGCGAAAAGGAAAGCCGTGGCGGTCCGTACCGGAGTTTTCACTTTATTTCTGGGGGGCGCCTATATTCTTATCGGATGCTTCGTCTGGGAGCAGATGGCCGCGCCGTGGCCGCCGGAGCGGCCGGCAATCGCATACCTGGTCGTTCTCGCCGCATGGCCGTTCCTGCTGGCGGCGGGGTTTGACAAGATCAACCTTCGACTGCTGACCCGCTGGCCCCGCTGTCCGGTATGCCGGAAAAAACTCGTTTTCTTTCAACCGGTGTCAAGACGCTGCCCGGAATGCCACAACGTGATCGTGTACGACCGCAGAAAACTCCTGCCGGGTTATACCCTCCCGCCGGAAGCAATGCGGATTCGCAATCCGAACCAGCCGGGTATTTCTATCGGTTTGGAGGTCGGCCAGTTGCTCCTGATGGTTATTGTCTGCATCCCGGCTCTCGTTGTGGGATTCTTCCTTTTTCCGGAAGACGGCGGCATGGATGTGGAGTCTCCGCGCTTGGCGGCTTGCTTTGTCATGGCTCTGGGAGTTTTCGTCATCCTTTATCGATTCATCGGAGTTGTCGGAGTTGAAAAACTTCTGGAATTGGCCGCGTGGCTTGATCGAAAATGCGACAGGCTCAATCGCAAACTGAATAAGAATTACAGGAGCATGATTCCCGATCCCGCACACCATTGTCCGCACTGTCACCGGGAGCCGGACCACCGGCTGGCGGCGGTCACCGGCAACTGCAGTGCCTGCGGTGCGCCACTTCTGGAAACCGCCCCGGAACCGGATACGCCGGAGATGATGGATTGGCGCAATTTACACCGTTATGGGAAAATTCAGCGTATCGGATTGTCTTTCATGCTCGGAGTCCTGCTGTCTTTTCTGATCTTGCAGATCATTTTTCAGAATGACCGGCGATACTGGGCGGCTGGCGGCATTCTGTTTCCGGGGATTCTCCTGTTCTGGTGGACAGTGGTACTATGGAGTTTGCGCCGGAAATGGCAGTTGAATTTCCGCTGTCCCGGGTGCCGCTACCAGAACGGGCCGTCGAACAATGTCAGCGCATGGCGCTTTCTGCTGCAGACCGGCCATTGCTGCAGGTGTCGCCGCAAGCTCGTCCGCGATGGTGAGTCCGGGAAAGGAGACGATCGTGCCTGAACTTCCTTCTTCTTCCCCTGAAAATTTTTCAAATGGTTGCGGTCAATGGAATGTCTCTGATCGTGTCATTACCTCGTTCTCACAGCAGGTGGCTGAGCATAACAAAACAGCAGTAATATGATCCAATTCCTCATCGATAGTCATATCGCTCAAAAGACCGAGGTCTTCTGTTATCCATTCCCTATCGCATTCCCCACCCATTTGCGGTTGTTCAACAAAGGTTTCCTTTCCAAAGCGATCTGTTGGCAGCATTAGTTCTCCGGGGAGCCCCGTGATCGATTCGATGACTTAAGCAACATGTTTATAATGAGATGGTAAGATATGATGATATGAAATGAGGTTTTCAACCGTATTCATCGTTTTAACAGGATCTCTGCCAGATATGATAGCATCGTTGTGCCGCTTTTTTTAATGCTCGAAAATTATGGATGTAATAATTGCATATGGCACCAGACAGATTGCTGTGACACAAAAAATTATTTTCATCCATATGATTCCTTGATTCGTATTAATTACGCTCGCATAAACATTTTAAGATACGCCAGTATCATACTTGTGGTTTGAGCTCGGAAGCATGATTTAAGTCATTGTCGGATAGATAGATTAGCCCCTTGTTACTTGGAGAGATTGGGAACAATTTTCAGTTCCAGCGGCTGCTGGCGTGGTCCGATTACCAGCTTCATTTTTTTCGGGATTGTATCCATGGAAGTAAAACTGTTGATCAGCAGCTGGTTCGACTTGCCACGGGAATCGGAAAACTCAAGGCGAACGTGATTGTTGGATATCTCCCGGGAAGAAGAATCAAGAGTTAAGAATCCGCGTACCTCCTGGCCGAGTGTAATATCCAGATACCGTGTTTTTTCTGATGGTTTTGCCAGAACTTTAATGACCTGTCTCCCATTCAAAGATTCCAATGCTCCGGAAAGAGTTTCCGGCTCGCTGCTCTCAAGTTTGAAATTGAGACGCGTGGTCAGGCTTTCATATTCCCGTCCGGCTCTTTCATCGTAAGGAGCGAGCAAAGCAAGATTCCGCACATATTCTTCACCGGTGGCGTAAACGTTTCCTTTCATCTCGTCATAGGCCTTGCTGAAATAAGATTCCGGCGTGTTCCCCCGCCAGGAAAGCTCGGCTTTTCCCGCAAGATAAAGATAATACCAATGGTCACGGTGTCCGAATGAATGAGCCAAACACCTCTGAATTGCAATGTGACCGCCTTGATTCGCCGCCTCGCGAATCAGCTCTTCCCGCCGGGCCTGCTGAGATGCCGGCAGCTGCATGGCCTGAAAGAATCCGCGATCCGGATTGTCTTTCCGGAGAGCCAGCAAATGATTCAGTACGGAGAGTTTCAATTCATTGATGTGCGACGACGAATTGGGGGAAGAATGGATAGCCGACCACTGGCAAAGCAGTTCTTTCGTCGGTACATTTTCATCGGGAATGACTTCCTGAAGAGCTTGAGCGTAGCCGAAATCCGTCTGATAGTGGGGGCACCCGTTCTTCTCAGCCTCGCTGCATATGACGACTGCTTCCTGAATCAGTTTCCGCGCCCGGACGGGATCGGGGTCGATGCCCAGAGAATTCTTCAACAGCAGTTTTGCCACCCGGAGTTTCGCGGGAACATATCCCAAGTCGGCAGCGTGCTGAAGTTCTTGAAACTTTTCCGGAGAAATCGCCACAACTCCTTCCGTCTTCAAATCCCACACATCGTTGCTGGAGCGATCTTCATAGGGCGTGAACGGCTCGGCCCACGCCTCGGCACACTCTCGTTCCCGCGCCATCTTCATTAGTTCAGACCGGACGGGTTCCGCTTGTTCCCGCCCGATCAGATAAAGGACCCGCGCAGCGACGCCGCCGATATTTCGCATTTTCTCCTCATAACACTCTTTCAGAGGACGAGTTCCCCGCAAAGGGATATCCTCCGGCATGGTCGACATCTCCCGGCCCCAGGCAAGGATTTGAACATGTTCTCCTGGAACGTTTGGAGGCAGGCGATATTTCTTCCAGATGTTGTTGTATTCATACAGATAGAACATAAAACCGGGAGTTCGTTCTCCCTGAAAGCTGCCGATAAAATTGCTGAAATAACGCGCTGCCTGAGAATAGTCGATCGGGACGCCGCTGTATCCCCGACTGCAGAGAAGGTAAAGATAGACCATTGCAAAATGATTTTTTTCTGCAATCTGCTTCACCTTCGCGACTGCGGCAGAATCATCGCCCCGGTCGAGAAGATCGAGCACAGGCTGAAACGCCATCAACTCCTCCCGGACCTGCTCGGCGTCCGGCATGATTCCCGCGACCTTTCCGGACAGGGCGCGCGGCTTCGGCTGAGCGGGTGCGCCTGCGGCAGGAAGCGCACCCGGCTTGAGCAAATCCGTCAGCCACATGGTAGAGGAAATCTGCCTCCGGGTGCCCATGATCACCGGGAATTCTGTTGTCAGAGAAAAAGGAGAGATTTCCACTCCCGCATTTTTTCCGGATGAACGGCTGTCTTTTCCATCTGGCTCATCCAGATATGCGCTGAGAGAAAACCTGCCAATGTGCAGTGTACGTCCGCACTGCTCGCATACCAAGTCTTCGGCATTGATTTCCAGCGGAAAGCGAAACGTCTGAAAATCCGGCTCCGCTGTACAAGAAAGGTCAAATTTCTTTTTTGGGGTTGTCCCATTGCATCGCTCGGTATCTGATGCATGAGAAGCGTAGAAGGTCAAAAAAGCCTTCAGGTGAGCGCTTTCTCCCCCTGCCGCCTTGATCTGAAAGGAGATCGAGTTCTTTTCGGAAGGTCGCAAGGATCTGCTGCGGAACATACACTCCACTCCGAAACGCTTTTTTTTGATCTGCAGTGTATTTTTCTTAAGCTCGTAACAATCCCGAGGTTCCTCCCTGAATGAGGAGAGCTGACTTCCCCGCATGAGGTCAAAACCTATCAGTGTCGCAACGGGTTCTCCGGCGAACAGACATCCGCAGACAACAGACAGCAAAACCATGCCGGCCTGCACACGGAAACAATTCATTCACAATCCCTCCAATTTTTCTTCGGAACGCGCAATCCTGCTTTTCAGGAAAAATACAACCGTAACAAATAACTTGTTTTTTTGCACCATGTTTCGCCTGTGGCCACCCGCGTGGAGAAACATTTTCAAGAGTGCGGCAGGCTACTATAGCCTCCACTTTTCCGATGTGCAAGCCTGGTGAAAAATATTCTGGCTGCATCCATGGAAAACGACCCTTTTGAAATTGCTCAGCCGGGTCTCCTCTGCGAAAATCAACAATGCTCTTATTTAGGATGAAAACCAACGATAAATCTCTTTCTTTCAATAGGTTTCCTGTTGAAATAATGCAAAATACAATGATCATTCCGCCGATCTTGCGGCTGGAATATATCGCCGCACTTGAAAAGGCCTATCGCAGCACAGATGACTTCATACAGTTTATCATTGCCCGTGAAATGGAGATGCTTCGGGAGCTGCTGCGGCTTCCCGGCCGTAGTCTTGAGGAAACAGAAGTTGCAATCTTGAGCGAAGGATCCGATTAAATATTAGGTTTTTGCGGGTTCATTCCGGCTGGCGGGTGCCGAATTTGGCTGAAGCGTTACAGAAGAGCCGTCCCACGGTAGAGCGCCATCTGCGGAAACTCCGCAATGCCGGTACCTTATGACAATGCAGTCGCAGAATCATTCTTTTTGTCTATGAAGGCTGAAGAATTGTCACATCACTTTTATGAGGAACCGGAAAAGCTATTCCAAGATGTGGCAGAGTATGTCGATTCCTTCAATTCCAAACGGATTCATTAAAAGTTGGGCTATAAAACGCCAGATCAAATTGAAGAGATGTATCGGGATGGCGAACTTGAACTGTTGAGTTCAGAAACTGAAGATTAAAAGAAAGAATCCCGACCGGGAGTAATTCCTGTCGGGATACCTTATATTGCTCAAACGAAACAGGACTGTCTAAGACAATCGTTGAAAATTTCGTTCTCATATCAAATGGCGGAGAGAGAGGGATTCGAACCCTCGGTACGGTTGCCCGTACAGCGATTTTCGAGACCGCCGCCTTCGACCGCTCAGCCATCTCTCCGCTTGCACCGTCCCTGCCGGAGCGGTGTGTCTTCATAAAATATCACCTCTTCGGGTAAAATCAACCCCGGATATGCAAAAAATATCTGAAAATCTTGTCGCATTTTGAAGGTCCAGCCGGATTTTTTCGGATAATGCGGGGATTTTCAGGCTTCCCCTTGTAAATGACGGGGAAATACGGTAAATTATATCGTGCGTTCATGTCAGTCAATGATGGGAGAGTTTATGAGCCTCGAATTTTTCAATACCATGGAGCGGCGCGTCGTTCCGTTTCATCCGATCCGGTCCGGCGAAGTCGGCATGTACACCTGCGGTCCCACCGTCTACAACTATGCGCATATCGGCAACTTCCGCGCCTATATGTTCGAGGACCTGCTGCGCCGCACGCTCGAGTTTTTCGGTTACCGGGTCCGCCAGGTCATGAACCTGACCGATGTGGACGACAAGACCATCCGCGATTCCCGGGCGGCCGGGATTCCGCTGCGCGATTTCACCGCGAAATACAAGAAGGCCTTTTTTGAGGATCTCAAAACCCTCAATATCGAACCGGCCGAAGTCTATCCGGCGGCGACCGACCACATCCCGCAGATGATCCGCCTGATCTCCGTCCTGATGGAGAAGGGGTACGCCTATCAGGCCGAGGATCAATCGATCTATTTCTCCATCGACAAGTTTCCGGATTACGGCAAGCTTGCGAAGATCGACCGCGAGAACCAGCGCTCCGGCGTCCGCATCCGCAATGACGAGTATGCGAAGGATTCCGTGGCCGACTTCGCGCTCTGGAAAGCGTGGGACGAACTCGACGGAGACGTCGCCTGGGAATCCCCGTGGGGCAAAGGGCGGCCGGGCTGGCATATCGAATGCAGCGCCATGTCCAGCGAATATCTCGGCGATGCGTTTGATATCCACACCGGCGGCATCGACAACATGTTCCCGCACCACGAGGATGAGATCGCTCAGAGCGAGGCTGCCACCGGGAAGAAATGGGTCAATTACTGGCTTCACTGCGCACACTTGATGGTCAACGGCGAGAAAATGTCGAAATCGCTCGGCAACTTCTACACGCTGCGCGATCTTGCCGGCATGGGCTGGAAGGGGCGCGAAATCCGCTGGGTGCTGATCGGCGCCCACTACCGCAGGAAGCTGAATTTCACGCTGGAGGCGCTGGGGCAGGCCCGGGAGACGCTGGCCCGTTTCGACGAATTCTTCGACCGCATGCGGTCGATTGACCGGGAAGGGGACGGCTCCGAGGCGGAGCTGGCCGTGTCGACCGCGGCCGCGGCTTTCTCGAGCGCGATCGCCGACGACCTGAACATCTCCGAGGCGCTTGCCGCGATGTTCGAGCTCCTGCGGTCCGGCAACAAGCTGGCCGACGCGGGCGGACTTTCGAAGGCCGGGGCGGAGAGGATTCTCGGCGCGTTCCGCCGTTTCGACTCCGTGATCGGCGCGCTTGAGGTGGATGCCGTCCGGTGCAATGAAGTCCCGCCGGAAGTGGTTCAGCTCGCCGAAGAGCGCAAGGCGGCGCGGCTTGCGAAGAATTTCGCCGAAAGCGACCGGCTCCGGGATGAAATCGCGAAGCTCGGCTATGTGGTCGAAGACCAGCCGAAGCAGGAATACCGGCTTAAGAAAGCCTGACGTCTCCCCCTGCGGATCGTTGGAGTTCCAGGGGGAGGGGCTGCCGGCCTCCTTTAACGGAATTCTAACGTTCCGGATACCGAAGCTGAACATTGTTGAAATATATTATGTTCATCCAACAGACAAAGAGGGGCTTGACATGGCGAAAGAAAAGATACTGGTAGTCGAGGATGAGGAAGCGATTCAGGAGCTGATCCGCTACAACCTGAACAAAGAGGGATTCGACCGGGTCAGGCTTTGCGACTCCGGCGAGGCTGCGCTGGCTCAGGCGGCCGAATTCAAACCGGATCTGATTCTGCTCGATCTGATGCTGCCCGGTATCGACGGCCTGTCGGTCTGCCGCCGCCTCCGCCGCGATGCGCGGACCGCCGCTGTGCCGATCATCATGCTGACCGCGAAATCCGAGGAGAGCGACATCGTGACCGGACTCGAAGTCGGCGCGGACGATTACCTGGCCAAGCCGTTCAGCCCGAAGGTGCTGATCGCCCGGATCAAGTCGGTTCTGCGCCGCGTCAACCCGACCGAACTTGAGGAGTCTTCGACTTCGCTCAAACGCGGTGTCCTCACCATGAACCGCGGCACCCGCGAAGCTGCGATCGACGGACATGCGCTTTCGCTTACCTTTTCGGAGTTCGAAATTCTTTATCTGCTCGCCCGCCGCCCGGGCTGGGTGTTCACGCGGAACCAGATCGTCAATGAAGTCAAGGGCGACGATTATCCGGTGACGGAGCGTGCGGTCGATGTGCAGATGGTCAGCCTGCGCCGCAAGCTTGGCGGCCACGGCGATCTGATCGAGACGGTCCGCGGCGTCGGCTACCGTTTCGCCCAGGAGTGAGGCGACGGAAAACGATGAAAAACGATCTGTTTCTCTCCTGGCCCGGCATATTCATCGCCGTGGCGCTTGTGTTCTCGGTCTTCGCATGGTGGCAGTCGAGTTCGCTTGAACAGCTCTATGTGGAGCGAACCGAGCGGGAGCTCGAGAGCCGGGGGCGGCTCTTTGCCGGAGAGGCGGCTCGGCTGGTCCGTGCCGGCGACCTGGCGGGGCTGCAGGAGTTCTTTTCGGCCGAGGGCAGGGCGACACGCACGCGGATTTCCCTGATTGCGGCGGACGGCGAAGTGATTGCCGACTCCGACGAGCAGCCGGGCAATATGGACAATCACGGACGGCGTCCCGAAGTCGTGGAGGCGATGCAGGCTTTCGCGAAGGGGGAGGGGAGCTATTCGGTGATCCGTCACAGTTCGACGAGCGGGCGCCGGATGATCTACTGCGCAATGCCGATTGCGATCGGCGACCGGCATTATGTGTTGCGGGCGGCCTTTTCGATTCATGAGATCGATGCGGTGCTGCGCCGGGCGCGGATGGATGTGCTCTGGGCCGTTCTGGTGACCATGCTGATTGCGGCCGGATTCTGCTGGTTTCTGTATCAGACCATTACCCGTCCGGTCCGGGCGCTCTGCGGCGCGTCGGCGCGGATCGCGGCGGGCGACCTCGATACGCGGTTGCCGGTGCCGCGGCGCGGCGCCATCCGCGAGCTCGGCGGCAGTGTCAGCCGCATGGCTGAGGAGCTCAAGGCGCGGATCGGTGAAATCACGCGCGAGAAGGGGGAACGCGACGCGATTTTCGCGGCGCTCTCGGAGGGGGTCGTCGTTCTCGACGTCGATGAGAACATCATCGACACGAACCGCGCTGCGCGGCGGATTTTCCAGATCAAGGGAGACCCCCGCAAACAGCCGGTCGGCGCGCTTCTGCGGAATGAGGCGCTGGCTGATTTTCTGAAGCGCCTGCGCGAGGGCGGCGAGCCGGCTGAGGCGGAATTCCCGTTTTCGCTGCCGAGCGGCGACAAGCAGCTCCGGGTGCGCGGCTGCACATTGCGCTGGAACGGAAACGACCGGCAGGGAATTCTGCTCGTGTTTTACGATATGACCCAGCTGCGCAAGCTCGAAAATTTCCGCCGGGACTTTGTGGCGAACGTGTCGCATGAGATCAAGACGCCGCTGACCGTGATCCGCGGCGCCGTCGAAACGCTGCAGGACGGCGCGATCAACGAACCGGAGAGCGCCCGCCGCTTCATGGAGATCATTTCAACCCACTCCGAGCGGCTCAACAATCTCGTGCAGGATATCCTGAGTTTGTCGCTGCTCGAATACCGCGCGTCGGGCGAGGGGTACGATCTGGTGAACTGCGATCTGTCGCTGCCGCTCGCCTCGGCGGTCAAGCTCGAACAGCCGCGCGCCGAGGAGGCCGGAATCCGGCTGGTGACCGAAATCGAAGCGAATCCGCAGGTCCGCATCGACGTGCAGCTGATCGAGCAGGCGGTCGTCAACCTGATTGACAATGCAATCAAGCACAGCGGTGAAAAGAGTGAAATACGGATTCGCCTCCATACCGAAGACGGCAATGCCGTGCTGTCGGTGACCGACCGCGGCTGCGGCATCGCCCCCGAGCATGTCGAGCGGCTGTTCGAGCGCTTCTACCGGGTCGACAAGGCGCGGAGCCGCAAGGCCGGCGGGACCGGGCTCGGCCTGGCGATCGTCAAGCATATCATGCAGCTGCACCGCGGTTCCGCCGAAGTGCGGAGCAGGCCCGGCGAGGGCAGCACGTTCCTGCTGCGGCTGCCGATTGTGAAAAGCGGATGTGCATCGGGCGCATCATAACGAAAGAGGAAAATCATGGCTCTGAACTGGCAGGCGTTCACGTCTCCCGTGCTGCTTCGCGGCGATGCGAAGACGGCATACCGCGATCCGGCGGTTTTCTACCGCAACGGATGCTTCTATCTGTATTTCACGCTGGTGGAGACGGAAGAGGACGGCACCGTCTATTTGTATCTGGCCATGACGACCAGCACCGACCTCGTACACTTCACTCCGGTCCGGAAGCTGTCGGAGCGGGACCGGGCGCTGAATTATTCGAGTCCCGGCAACATCATCCGCTTCGGCGGCCGTTTCTGCCTCTGCTGCCAGACCTACTGCCGCGAAAACGGCGAAAAGTACGGCAATGCGAACTGCCGGATCTGGCTGCGGCGTTCGGATGATCTGATCCACTGGGACGCTCCCGAGCTGCTGCGGGTCAAAGGGGATGCGGTTCCCGATGCGGAGATGGGGCGCATGATCGACCCGTATCTGCTTGAGGACAGGGAGGAACCCGGCAAATACTGGTGTTTTTTCAAACAGAACGGCGTGTCGCTGTCGCATTCGCGCGATCTCGTGCACTGGGAGTATGCCGGCCATGCCGACAGCGGTGAAAACGTCTGTGTCGAGGTGGTGGACGGCGAGTACTGGCTCTGGCATTCGCCGCCGAACGGGATCGGCCTGATGAAGAGCCGGAACCTCGTTGACTGGGAGCGTTCGCCGGAGCTGATCACGCTCGGGCAGGCGCATTGGCCGTGGGCGCGGGGGCGGCTGACGGCCGGAGTTGTCGCGGACCTGCGTTCCGTTCCGGAGGTCGGGAAGGCGCTGCTCTTTTTCCACGGGACCGGCCCGGAGGACGAGAGCGTGATTTTCGATCAGTACGCCTGCATCGGCTTCGCCTGGAGCGACGATCTGCTGAACTGGCAATATGTCGAATGAAGAGGGACCGGGAGCGGAGTCCCGGCGGAGCTTTTCTGCGGGAGAGGACAAGGCCGGCCGGGGGGAATATCCCGCTTTCCGGCCTGCCGTTCCCGCTGAAAAGGCGGTTACTTTTCGGCGTCGTGCGCCACGACCAGCGCATCGTATTCGAGCAGGTGGTCGCAGTAGATCTTCTTCAGGCCGTCGCCGTTGTCGCGCCAGTCACGCTGGAGCTCGGAGGCCATGGCGAACCAGGTGATCATCTGGGCGCCGGCCTGCTGCATGCGGGCGATGGCCGCGTTGCGGGTGGTCTTGTTGAAGGTGCCGGAGGCATCGACGACGACAAATACCTCGAAACCTTCGTTCAATGCCGAAAGCGCCGGAAAGGCGACGCAGACTTCGGTCACGATGCCGGCGATGACGAGCTGCTTGCGGCCGGTCGCCTTGACCGCCTTCACGAAGTCTTCGTTGTCCCACGCATTGATCTGGCCCGGGCGCGGAATGAACGGCGCGTTCGGGAACATCCTGCGGATTTCGGGCAGCAGGACGCCGTTCGGGCCCTGTTCGAAACTCGTGGTCAGCACGGTCGGCAGATTGAAATGCTTTGCAGTGTCGGCCACGGCCATGACGTTGTTCTTGAATTCGGCCGGCGTGAAATCCCGGACCAGCGACAGCAGCCCGACCTGATGGTCGATCAGCAGCATGGCGGCATCTTCTCTGTTTAATCTGGACATGATGACTCCTCCTCTTTTTATATTTGTCCGGCGGGATGCCGGACCTTGGCGCTTGCTCCGATTCCTCTCTCTTCGAAGATTAATCTAGCACGCGAACTTCCTTTGTCAAGCGCCGGGCCGGAAGGTTCGCATTTTTATATCGCATTTCCATCAATGAAATCCGGGCGAAACTGCGATTTTATCGTGCAAACTGCTTGTTTGTAAATGATTGCTGCATGGATTGCGACCATTTTTTTCGAAGGCGGAGGTGACATGCGTCAGGCAGACGGTTGTCCGTAATGAGTGCGAACCGGCTTGCGGGTGCACCCGGCCGGGCAGGCGCAGCGTGCAGAAAGGGAGATTACGGCGTTTTTCCGTTCATCCCGGCAGCTTCTGCGGTTCGGGGACCTGGGAGGAGCGGCTTCAGCAGTCGCTGTCTTTTGCCCGGGAATCCCCGCCGGAGCCGTCTTCCTTGAAGAAACGGATGGAGAGATCGGGAAAAATCCGCATCAGCGTCCCGAGCGGTATATTGCAGATGTTGCTTTTCCCGCTGTTGAAGCTGTTGATGATCGAGTAGCACACGCCGGTCTTCTCCGAGAGACGGCGCATGTTGCCGGCCTCGCGAATCGCCCTGGTCAGAGCCTGTTTTGCCTGTTTGTCCGGATGCATGAACGATAATCCAATCGATTGAATATAAGCAATCCACCATACGGCAGCTCCAGATTCCGCGACCTGACCGCATCTTGTTCCCGCGTCTCTTTCTCATTCTGCCGAATGTTTCATTAATAACGTAGTGCTTAAATAATAAAAGTAAAATGTCTGAGCTGAAAATATTGAATAGTCGATAATTTTTTGTAGCTGGTATTTGAGGATTTTTGACGGCAAGTACTTCATCGGCAGAAAGATACTCCTGATTTTATGGCCGGCGCGGAAAATACGGATCGCAAAGTTTACCGTTTGCGGAATTGTCCGGGAGTAATGCCGGTGCACTGCTTGAACTGGCGCGCGAAGGTATAGACGTCGGCATAGCCGAAGCGGTCGGCGATCTCTTTGAGCGGCAGGTCGCTGCCGGTCAGGAGGGACTGGATTTTTTCGATGCGCCGCCTGATTCGGTATTCGGCAGGCGGAACTTTGTAGGCGCGGGTGAAAAGCCGCCGGAACCGCGCATAGGAGAGCCCGAGCTCGGCGGCGACCGCTTCGACCGGAATCCGTTTCTCCGGGTCGCGCTCGAGCAGCGCGGCGCCGGCGGCAATGATGCCGTGGAGAGGATTCTGGCCGGATTCGTCGAGCAGCAGTTCGCAGAAAAAACGGAAAATCTCGTTCATGACCAGGATCAGCCGCTCCTCGCTCTCGCGTTCGAGCAGCCCGGTCAGTTCGTCGAACCGCCCGGCCAGCGCGGGACGGAGCCCGAGTTCGATGACCGGTTTCTCCGGAGTGATGAGCTTCCGCTCAAGCAGAATTCGGCCGTATTCGGCCGGCAGCGCGAAGTATTTGTCGGCGTAGAAGCCACGGTCGTGGTGCTGGTGATGCGGCACTCCCGGAAAACGGATCAGGAGCGACCCCGGAACGTAACGGCAGCGCCGCCCCGCCGCGTCGATGTAGAAGCCGCTGCCGGACAGGATGTAGCACGGATTCAGGAAGTCATTGCAGATGTCGCCGCGCAGTGCGGGCGCGGCGTTCTCCTGCACGGAGGTCCCCGCCTGGAGTCTGCCGTCGCAGCGGTAGATGCGTTTCGGCCGCAGATCGATGTTCGATTGTTGCATATGAGCAGATAAGACAAAAAAATTTATGTTTTGAACATTGGCGTTCGGCTTTTTATCCGGTATAATATAACAAATCCGTTCAACGAAAGCAAGGGGGATGCTCATGGAAAATACGAATATCGTCAACATCGTCAACTTCATCCGCGCCGTCGAGCCGCGTTTCCGGGAAGAGCCGGATCTGTTCGAGCCGGTCCGCCGGGAGATGGAGCTGGCGAAGCAGCATGCGCTGCCGGCCACCTGGCTGCTGCAGTACGACGCGCTGGTGAAGGGTCCGTATGTCGATTTCCTGAAACGGGAGATGCCGGAGAGCCACGAAGCCGGCTGCTGGTTCGAGGTCGTCGAAGAGCTGGCGGAGGCGGCCGGCATCCGCTGGCGGGGCCGCTGGTCGTGGGACTGGAACGTCGAAGTCGGCTTCTCCATCGGCTACACGCCGCGGGAGCGCGAGAGGCTTGCCGACGCCTATGTCGCCCGGTTTGCGGAGCTCTTCGGCCGCCCGCCCGCTTCGGTCGGCAGCTGGTGTTTCGATGCGCACCTTTTCAACTTCCTGCATGAGAAATACGGCATTGCCGCCGGATGCAACTGCAAAGACCAGTACGGTACCGACGGCTATACGCTCTGGGGCGGCTACTGGGCGAATGCCTACTATCCGAGCCGGAAGAACGCGTATCTGCCGGCGCAGAGCGAAGCGATGCAGATTCCGGTTCCGGTGTTCCGCATGCTCGGCAGCGACCCGCTCTACCAGTATTCGGCCGGAGTGGCCGGCAACGGGCAGCCGGTCATCACGCTCGAACCCGTCTACGAAGGGATCGGCGGCGGCAGCCGGGAGTGGGTGGACTGGTTCCTGCGCGAAAACTTCGGCGACGGACCGCATTTCGCGCTCTCCTACGCTCAGGCCGGGCAGGAGAATTCGTTCGGCTGGGAGCGGATCGGGCGCGGGCTGCCGTACCAGTTCCGGGAACTGGCGCGCCTCCGCGACGCCGGTAAAATCCGGGTCGAGACGCTCGAGGCGTCGGGGCGGTGGTTCCGCGGCCGCTACCCGGTTACGCCGGTCAGCGCGGTCGTTACGCTCGATGACTGGAAGAAGGAGAATCGCGCCGGAATCTGGTATCTGTCGCGGTTCGGCCGGGTGAATCTGTTCCGCGATGCGGACCGCGGGCTGGTCATCCGCGACTGGCAGCTGTTCCGCGAGTCGTATGCCGAGCCGTTCCTCGAACAGGCCTGCCCGTCGAATGTCTGCTGCTATGATGCGCTGCCGCTGGTGGACGGGAATCTCTGGAACCCGTCGGCGATCCGCTTCCCGGGCGGCCCCGGAACATTCGAATCGGTCGAGGATGCCGGAAACGAACGCATGCGGATCGTCTGGAAAAGCGATGCGGGCGGCCGCACCGTCATCCTGCTCGGCCCCGAATCGGTCGAGATCGAGTTTCCGGCCGAAGGGGAGGCGCTGCTGTTCGACTGCAATGTGCGCGGTGCCGAATATCACCGTACCGCGATCTTCCACCGCGACGGCGCGCTGCGTTACCGCCATTGCGGCGAGGATTACGGATTCCGGGCGGAAAAGGGGAGCATCGTCCGCGACGGCGGCCGCGAATTCGCCTTCCGGCTCGCCGCCGACGGCCGGAAACTGGTTCTTGCCGCGGAGTGATGACCGCCGGAAAAGTGACGGGGAGCCGGCCCGGCCGAAAGCGCCGTGCCGTTCCCCGTCTATCGAATCAGCCGTTTTCACAGAACGGGCTGTCAGCGGCCGGGGAATCCCGGCCGGCGGACTCAATATAGCATGTCCGGAACTCCGCCGCAAGCGGGCATTCCCTGAAATCGTCGAATTCGCTCATACCGTCAGCGACGCGGCATAATCCGAAAGGGAGTTGTCGCGGGCGCCCATGATGACGACGGCGTCGCCGGATTCGGGCTTCAGCGCGAGGAAATCGGCCAGCGTGTCGCGGTCAGGGAACACCATGAACCGTTCGGGACGGCTGGTCCGGCTTTTCCAGTCGGCGGCGACCTCTTCCGCCGTCGGCGAAAAGCTCGAAGTCCCGCCCGCGTAAAACGGAGTCAGCAGGATGAAGCGATCCTTCGGGCGCAGGAATTCATCGAGGTAGAGGAACAGCTGGTCGCGCATGAAGCCGAACGGCTTGTAGCCGTGCGGCTGAAATACGGCGTAGAGATTGCCGGGGGCGATTTCACGCATGGCCTTGAGGCAGGAGAGAATTTTCTCCGGGTTGTGCGCATAGTCGTCGTAAACCGCCGCGCCTTTGACGGTCACGCCGGCGAAGTCGTTGCGCCGCCAGACGCCGTCGAACCGTTCGAGGGCCTCGAGCAGCTCCTCTTCCGGGGCGATTTCCAGCATTTCGAGGAGTGCGAGAACGGCCAGCGCGTTCAGCGCGGTGTGGAATCCGGGCTGCGGCAGCACGATGCGGCGCTCCCCTGTGAAGGCGGCCAGGAAAGACGAACTCTCAATGCGGAAATCCTCCGAACGCATGCCGTAAAAAGAGAGCATGTTGTTGGCCCCGATGGTATCCTCCACGGCACGGTCGCCGGTCGGGGCCAGCTCGGAACGGCGGCCCCGGACGTAGATCGTTTCCGGCCGGGTCACTTTGCGGTAGTCGGTGACCGCGTACTGCGAGTCCCGGCGCGGTTTCGCATCGAAGACGCGGACGGCGAGCCGCCGGGGGAGGGCTTCTCTGACCGCCTCGTAGACCTCCCGCTCGAGGACGGCGCCCTTCTTCACCTGCTTCAGGAACTGCGTAAAGACGCGGATCAGCTCCTCCCGGTCGTAGTGGTCGGTTCCCAGGTTCAGAATGACCGCATAGTCCGGCGAATAGCGCAGCAGGCTCTTGTCGCTTTCGTCGGCTTCAAAGACGAAGAAGTCCTTTTCGCCGGGCCGGTAGTTGCCCGCGAAGCGGCCGCCGCGGAACCGCTTCGACAGCGCCCCGTTCAGGCAGCATGGATCGGCGCCGAGGTTGGTCAGCGCTTCGGCCAGGTAGGCGGTCACCGTGCTTTTGCCGCAGCTCCCGGTTACGGCGACGGTATTGCCGAAGCCGAGCTCCCCGACCAGCTGCGACAGGAGCTCGGCGCGGTGGAGGCGCGGAATGCCCTCTCCGGCCAGGAAGTCGGGGTTGCTCTCTTCGATGGCGGTCGAGTAGACGAGCGCATCGGGGCGGCTGCTTTGTTCGAGGTAGGAGCCGTCCTGCGGGTAAATTTCGATTTTCTGGAGGCGCAGCGCATCGATGATGCGGGCGTTTTCGGGATGGTCCGCGTCGCGGTCGCTGCCGGTCACGGTGAAACCGTGGTCCTTGCACATGGCGGCGAGTCCGCTCATGCCGATGCCGCCGATTCCGATGAAGTGCAGATGTTTCATTGTCCAGCCGGGGTTCTGTTGTTTTCGGGCAGCAGCGCGGGGTCGGGCGGGATGTTCATATGCCGGAGCACCCGCTGCGACACGCGCTTGAAGGTCGGCACCGCCACGGTGGCGGCATAGTAGGCGCCGGTCGGCTCGTCCATCGTGACGAGCATGACGAAGGCCGGATCGCGCGCCGGAACGAAGCCGACGAAACTTGAAAAATATTTTCCGCCCACATACCCCCGGCCCGGAATATATTTCCGGCTCGTGCCGGTTTTGCCGGCAACTTCGTAGCCGGGGAGGGCCGCTTTATAAGCGGTACCGCCCTTCTGGGTCACCTTGATCATCATATCGATCAGCTCGCGATGCTTCTCGGGGTGGTCGAAAAGCTGGACGGGCTCGCTCACCGGAATGTGCTGGATTTCACCGGTCGAGGGGTCTTCGACGCGGTCGACGAGCCGGAGCTGCGGCATGCGGCCGCCGTTGGCCAGTGCGCAGTAGGCGCGCAGCATCTGCAGCGGAGTCACCCGAATGCCGTAACCGATCGGAAAGCGCGTGATCGACAGCCCGTCCCACTTCGAGACGCGCGGCAGGTAGCCGCTGGTTTCGGTACGGAAGGGCAGGTTGGTTTTTTCTCCGAAGCCGAACATGCGCAGCGCCTGGTAGACGCGCTCCTCTCCAAGTTTCATGGCGACCTTCGCGGTTCCGATGTTGCTCGATTTCTGAATGACGCCGGCCACGGTCAGCTTGTCGTACGGGTGGGAATCGCGCAGCGGTTTGCCGAGGTAGATCCAGGTTCCCTTGTCGCAGTCGATTTCGGTTTCCGGAGTGACGAACCCCCAGTCGAGCGCCTTGCCGATCGTGAAGGGCTTGATGATCGAGCCGGGCTCGATGCTGTCTTCGGCGATGCGGGTGCGTCCGGCGGCATCGGTGTAGGTCGAGCGGTCGTTCGGGTCGAAGGTCGGGCGCTGGGCCATGGCCAGCACATTGCCGGTCTTCGGGTCGACGATCGCGGCATAGAGCGTCGCCGGCTTCCACTCCGCGAAGGAGGCGTCGAGCTCTTCCTCGAGAATGGACTGGATCGGTTCGCTGATGGTCAAATAGAGATTCCGCCCGTCCCGCGCCTCCTCCGACACATGGGGGCCGTAGAGCAGCGGGCGGCCGATCCGGTCGCGCTCGTAGATTTCGCGCCCGAACTGCGCGGTCATCTGCTTGTCGAAATATTTCTCGAGCCCGATCTGGGCGACGTCGCTGTCGTCGACCACGTTCGTGAAGCCTAGTACGTTGGAGAGCAGCGAACCTTTCGGATAGGCGCGCATGTAGGAGTCCTGGAAGAAGAGCGCATTGAGCTTGTTGAGTCTGGCGATCTCGCGCACCTGAGCGGCTTTTTCGAGCGACACGCCGCGGGCGATCATCGCGTAGCGGTTCGGAACCGTTTCGGGGGTGCCGTCTTCCTTCAGCACGACGTTGCCGTCCTCATCCTTCTTCGTGCGGGTGGGAACGAGCCGGTCGTAGAAATCCTGGTAGCTCTTTTCCGGGAACTCGGCGGCGAGCAGATAGGCGAGGCGCTGCCGCTGCCCCGGTTTTTTCAGATGGGACGGGTCGGCGGTGATGTGGACGCACGGAACGTTGCTGACCAGCAGATTCCCGTGAAAATCGAAAATTTCGCCGCGCTTGCCGGCCGTCACTTTCGTCGTCGTATACCTGGCGCGCGCTTTTTCCAGATAGAATTCGTGCTGCACGACCTGAATGAAGTAGAGCCGGACCGCCAGAACGATCACAACCGGAATGAACAGGATTGCAACCCAGCGGATCCGGTTCCGGATCTTGTCGTTGGTGCTCTGCATGCGGACCTCCGCCGGGAACGTCAGTTGCGCCCGTTCGGACGGACCCGCCGGGCGGACGCCACCGATTCGAGCGGGACCAGCTCGGCCTGCTGCGGCGTCAGAAGCGCCATGCGGCCGACCTGGCCCGGTGCGGGTTCGCGCAGCCCGAGCTTGAACTGTTCGATCTTGCCGCGGATGTGCTCCCAGCGGGAGAGCTGTTCGCGGCGGATGCGGAGCTGGGCGATCTCGCGTTCGGTCTTTTCGATCTGCTGGCCGGTTTTGCGGATCGCGCGATCCGTTTCCGAAATCTTCTGGTTCAGATAGATGTAGATGTTCAGAAACGCCGCGATGATACCGAGGAAGAATGCGAACTTGACGACGGCCGCGAGTCTCGCACCGAGAGTCGATGCGGCGGTCTGCGCGCTTTTGCGCTGCTTTTTTAATTTTCCCGGTTGAATGTTCATGACTTCCCCCGTGCCTGCTCCTGATTTCTATATCAATTATTATTTTCTTCTAAATGATTTTTTCCGCGACTCTCAGCTTCGCGGGCGCGCTGCGCCGGTTTTTCTCCAGCTCTTCCGGTCCTGCGGTCACGGCTTTGCGGGTGACGACCCGCAGGGCCGGAATCTTCCCGCAGATGCAGACCGGCAGACCCGGCGGACAGCTGCAGCTTGCAGCTTCGTCCCGGAAGAAATTCTTCACGATCCGGTCTTCGAGCGAGTGAAAGCTGATCACCGCCAGACGCCCCTCCCGGTTCAGCAGTTCCGTCGCGGCGGGCAGCGCCCGCTCAAGTTCGCCGAGTTCGTCGTTCACCGCGATCCGCAGCGCCTGGAAAACGAGCGTGGGCGCCGGGAGCTGCCCCGGACGGCTCCGGCCGAGCACCCCGTCGCACAGGGCGACGAGGTCCGATGTCACCGCGAACGGTTTCTCCTGCCGGGCCCTGACTACCGCCGCCGCGAGCTTCCGCGATTTGGCGACTTCGCCGTATTCGCGGAAAATCCGCTCGAGTTCGCGCTCCGCCGCCGTATTCAGCAGGCGGCTGGCCGTGAGTTCCGAGCGGCGGTCCATCCGCATGTCGAGCGGTCCCTCCGCCCTCCACGAGAAACCGCGTTCCGGGCGGTCGATCTGCGGCGATGAGACGCCGATGTCGAGCAGGATGCCGTCGACTTTCTTCCAGCCGTTCTCTGCGGCGATCCCCGCCAGCTCCGAATAGTTGCCGCGGACGAAACGGGTCCGGCCGGAGGCGAAAGCAAGCGTTTCGGCCGCTTTCGCCAGCGCGGCTTCGTCCCGGTCGATGCCGAGCAGCGCAAGCTGCGGATACCGCCGGAGCAGCATCGCGCTGTGGCCGCCGCCGCCGAGTGTCCCGTCGATCAGCCGGGCCGGCCGGTCCGCCGGAAAGGTCAGGAACTCGAGCACCTCGGCTCCGAGCACCGGAATATGTTCAAACAGCTCCGCCATTACAGCCGGTCCTTTTTATTGATCGCATCGGCCAGCAATGAGGCGATGCCGTCGCCTTCGTCGCTGACCTTCTGGATTTCGTCCAGATACATGTTCAACGTTCCTTCGTCGTCCGGAATCTGCCAGTTTTCCGGCGCCGAAAGACGGATATGGGTTACGGCCCCGATGAGCTTGAGCTGGTTCTTCACCTCGATCTCATCGAGCATTTTCCGGTCGAGGGCGATGCGTCCCTGCTTGTCGCAGCGGCACTGGCGCGACCGCGAACCGAGGTACGCGAGCGCCATCTGCATCTTGGGATTCGCAATCGCGAGCTTCGTCGCCTTCTTGACGAAATCAAGAAAGGTCTGAATCGGCAGCAGCACGAGCGCCTTGCCGCGGGCCGGAATCATCACCAGCTCCGTAGCACCTTCCGGGTTCCGCCAGTCGCTCGGAAGCGTGACGCGGCACTGGGCGTCCAACGCGTGGTCGTACTCGCCCAGATAAAGCCCCTGAAAAAGACTCGTCCCCGTCACTGCCATCCTAAATGCCCCTAAATAACCCTATCTATACCTATTTTACTACATATTTTGTTTTTTTCAACCTGCAATGCGATATTTTTATTGTTTTTTTGAATGAAAAAGGCATTGAAAGAGATGAACTTGCGATGGAAAAGCGTCCGTTGCCGTGCTGCTGTTTGCTTCGGAAACGGAAAAGAGGCGGGGGAGGCGATGGGGAAACGGTCCGGAAACGGGTGGAAAAGGGGAGTGCGGGAACGGAGAATTCCGCTGATGCCGCCGGGGCTTCTGCTGATCGGACACTCCTGGCTCCTGCTGACTTACTTCGTGCCGGTCACGGACGGCGTCGATCGGAACGGTTACCATATTTCTGCCCGGATGTTCAATCTCGACGGCGTTTTTTACCGGAAGACGGCGGATGATCTGCAATATGTCGGCCATATACGGCGCTGGACGCTTTATCCGGTTTATCTCCATGAATCCGCGCGAGATTGCGAAGGCGGTCGAGCGTTTTCCGGGCAGCCGGGCGTCCGGGCTGCAGAGAGTGCGTGCTGAAGTACTGGCGAAGGAGCTCGGTTCGCTCGGCCACGGACCGCTCCCGGCTTGTCTGCGCGACTTTTTCGGGGAGAAGCAAACGCCTGTGAGCTCGTGCGCCTCGGGGAGCGCCGCCGGACGGTGCTTCCCGTCGCCGGCAGCGCTTCGCTGCTGACGGCGGAGCGCGGCGAAATCCTGAGCCGGGTGAACCCGGAGAACGATCAGGAACCGGCAGGGCGCGGCGGGCCGGGCGGAACATGCGCGAAAAACTGCGGGCCGAGAATGCGAAGCTCCGGAAGGAGCTTGAGGCGCAGAAGCGGAAGCCGCCGCCCGCAGACCCGAAGTGAGAGCGGACGCGCTCTCCGGGGATTGTATTCTTCGTTCCGGCGGTGTATTTTATAAGATATACCTTTAATTCCGGATGAAACTGATATGCATGACTATAATGAGATCATCGGCCGCTATGAAGATGAACTGCTGAACCGCGTCACTCCGTTCTGGGCGGAACGCGCCGTCGACCGGGAGAACGGCGGTTTCTTCAACTCGCTCGACCGGGAGGGCAACTGCTTCGATACGGCGAAGAGCATCGCGATGCAGTGGCGGAACGTCTATATGTTCGCCGCGCTGTACAACTCCGAATATTCGAAGGACGAGTATCTGGAGCTGGCCCGGTTCGGCTTCGATTTCTGCTGGAGGACGCGCCGTCCCGACGACGGCGGCTATCCGGCCATGACCAACGCCGCCGGCACTCCGCTCATGCCCGGCAGGGGCGGATTCATGGGGACGATGATTTTCGTCTATGCCGGGTGCGCCTGCGCCGAGCTGTTCCGCGCCACCGGGGAGGAGCGCTTCCGCGAGGAGGCGCGCAGCTGCTTCACGAATTACCTGGCAGGGCTGAAGGAATCCGAGCACTTTTCGCGTTCGGAGCTGTTTCCGCCGATGCGCCGCCGCGGCTGCTACATGCATCTCTGCCATCTCTGCCGCACGATGCTGGTCTGCGGCTGCGAATTCGACGACAAGGTCCGGACCGCGCTGGAGATGACCTTTGAGATCATTCCGCGCTTCTACTGTCCCGAAGCCGGCCGCTGGCTTGAGAGCGTGCCGACCGACGGCGGCTTCCGGCTCGAGAGTTCTCTGTTCCGCACGGTGATTCCGGGACACGATTTCGAGACGATGTGGTTTCTTATCCAGGGGGCGGAGCTGGCCGGGAACCGGGAGATTCTCGACCGGGTGCCGGAGTGGACGCTGCGGATTTTCGACTACACCACCGACCGGAAGAACGGCGGGCTCTTCTACTATATGGATGCGCTGGACAAACCGGTCTGGGACGGACGCGATATGGTCAAGGGATGGTGGACGCACAACGAAGCGCTGCTGGCGGCCGCCTTCTCCTACCGGATCTCGGGCGACGAACGGCTGTTTGAGCGCTTCCGGGAGGTCGACGAGTGGAGCTGGAGGCATTTCCGCGATCCCGATTACCCGGAGTGGTTCGGCCTGGTCAACTACGACGGCACGGTGAGCAACGGCTTCAAGGGGTCGCCGTCGAAGACTTTCTTCCACCTGCCGCGCGCGCTCTACAACTGCATTCAGGTGTTTAAAGCGCTTGCGAAATAAAGCGCGATCCTTGTCGCGGTTTGCCGGCCGCTGAAAAAAAACGCGCCCGGTTCCGTCTGGGAACCGGGCGCGTTCGGCGTTATTTCAGCCTACTCCATGTCGACGAGGACATAGAGCCAGGCGTCTTTGCAGTTCTGCAGCGATTTCGAGAAGGTCCAGTCCGGCTGGTTGCCGGGCTGGTTGCCGATGCCGACGTCGGAAGAGGCTCCGGCCGAGAAGTTGTTGTAGGCGAAAACGGTCTGCTTCTCGGTGAAGTTGTGGATCTGCATCGAACCGTAGCCGGGGTCGTCGCCGGTTCTCCGGTCACCGAAATCGAAGGTCTGCTCCGAAGCTCCCGGGATGCCTGCGGCATTCTGCTGCGCGTAGTTGCTCGACCAGAATTCGATGTTGCCCTCCGCGAACGAACCGGTTTTGACCTTGTCCGTGTTGGATTTGACTTCGAGGTTGCTGATCTTCTTCTGGAAGACGGCGCCGGTTGACTTGACCGGGACGCCGAGTTTCGCGACGTTCGGGTCGAACGCATCCATCGCGGCATAGACCCAGTTCTCCCGGCCGCTCTTGTCGGTCAGCACCATGAGATAACCGACCTTTTTCGCTTTCCCGGCCAGGAGATCGCTGTTGTCCGCGGCGTACCGGACCCGGGTCCGGTCGCCGAAGCCGGAACCGCTCCTGAGGTCGTAAGCGTAGGCGAGACGCATCGAGGCAGCTTCGGGAACACGGGCTTTGACCGCGTCGAGATACTTCGTGTCGTCGCGCGGAACTTCGTTGACGAAGACGTACAGCGTCGCCTTTTCGCAGTTCTTCGCGTTGGCGGAGAAGGTCCAGTCCGGATTGCCGGAGGGCTGGTTGCCGATGCCGATATCCGCATTGCCGCCGGCCGAGAAGTTGTTGTAGGCGAAGATCGTCTGCCGGGCGCCGAAGTTGTGGATCTGCATCGAGCCGTAACCGATTTCGGGAGAGGTTTTCTCGTCGCCGAAGTCATATTTGTCGTTGGCCGCGCCCGGGATGCGGGCCTTGTTCTGGCCGCCGTAATTGTTCGGCCAGAATTCGATGTTGCCCTCTTTGATCCGGCCGGTCCGGACGCCGCTGACGTTGCTCAGCACGTTCAGGTTCTGAACCCGGGTCTGGAATGCGGCGCCGGAGGATTTGACCGGTACGCCGATCTGCCTGACGTTCGTGGTGAACGGGTCCATCGAGACGCAGACGAACTGCTTTTCGCCGTCCTTCTTCACGATTTCCGCCAGATAGGTGATCCGGGTGATTCTTCCCTTGATCGCGTCGCTGTTGTCGACGACGTAGTTGACTTTGGTTTTGTCGCCGAAGCCGGAGCCGCTTTTGAGGTCGTATTCGTAGACGAGCCTGCTGTTCGCCTTGTAGGCGGTGAGCAGTTCTTCGAAGGTCGGATTGTACGGAATCTGGAACGAGCCGAGCACCAGTCCGGCCTCGTTGGCAAGCTTGCCCTCGTTGGTTTCGTTCCACATATAACGCAGGCTCTTCGGTTCGGAAACCTTGTCGGAACTGACCGCGAGCCGGGTGCCGTCGATTTCTGCCCGGGCCGGGAAGAATTCGCAGTCCGCGCCGGCCACTTCGAAGAACGGGATCGTGTTTCCGGGCGCCTTCCAGCTTTCGACGAAATCGAAGTCGAGGATGAACTTATTGCCCTCGACGCGGGAGCTCTTGAGGCGCGGCGAATCCGCCTTGATGTCGCTGCGGCCGTAGTCGCGGTTCAGCGCAAGGTAGGCGAGACGTTTGCCGACGATCTCCTTGTCGGCCGGATGGATGTCGCGGACGTTGTGAACGGCGTCGCTGATGATCGCCATGCCGGCATCTTTTTCGCCGTCCGCGAACGCCTGCTGCGCTTCGCGGAGCTGCGGCAGCATGGTCGGGTCGCCGTTGTTGTAGGTGTAGGGCGCAAGCTGGACGAAGTAGAGCTTCAGTCCGGGATTCCGGAACACCTGCTTCCAGCCGTTCAGCAGCGCCTGCATCTTGCTCTTGTAAAGCATCTTGTCGCCGAGGTTCGATTCGCCCTGATACCAGATTGCGCCGCGGACCGCATAGGGGACGAAACCGTAGAGCATCTTATTGTAGAGCACGGTCGGGTCCTGATGGCGCCCGAACGGCTTCTGCTCGGCCGGGAAAGCGGGCGGCTGCGGCGGCTGTTCGCCCTTCGCGATCGCGTCCTTGTAGGCGGCGAGCCAGTTGCTGTAATCCGCGATGACCTTGTCGCTGACTTCCTTATGGGTCTTCGTGCCGGGAATCTTCGCATTCACGCTTCTGGCGATGTTTGCGACCTCGGGAACCGAATTGAACCCCTCCGGCGGCGTCCACGGTTCAATCCGGGTTCCGCCCCAGTAGGCGCCGAGGATGCCGATCGGCACGTCGAGCTCCTTCAGCAGCTCGCGGCCGAAGAAGAAGGCCGTGGCGCTGGCTCTTTCGAGTTCGGCTCCCGGCACCGCCTGATTCCATTTGACCGGCTCCTTTTCGGACGGGGTCGTGCTCCACTGGCGCGGCATGTTCGTAAAGCGCAGCAGCGGCAGGTTCGTGCGGTCGGCAACCTCCTTGCCGGTGCCGTTCGCGTTGCGGTGGCGGTAGTGTTCTCCGCCGCCCCAGAGCGGCATCTCCATATTGGACTGGCCGCTGGCGATCCAGACTTCACCGACGAGGATGTTTTTGGCGTTCACGCTGTTTGTCGGGCCCGAGGCCTCGAGCGTGCGGTTCTCCTTGCTGGCGGCGAGGGGAGAGAGCTTCACCATCCACTTGCCGTCGTCTCCGGCGGTGGTCGTCTTCGTCTGATCGGCGAACTTCACCGTGACGCTTTCGCCGGGGTCGGCGAAGCCCCAGACCGGGACTTCCACATCGCGCTGCAGAACCGCGTTGTCCGAAAAGACCGGCGCGAGTTCGACTTTCGCTTCGGCTGCAAGCCCGCCCAGAATGAGCGCGGCGGCCGGAAGCGTTCGCATCCACATGCTTCTAAACATTCCTGTCCTCCCCTGTTCGAGTACTGTTTTTCAGTATCTCCAGTTTGAAATATTCGAATCCGGCATCGGGGTCGAAGGCGCCGACTACTTTGCCGAACTTGAAAATCACGAGTTTGCCGTTCCTGCTGCCGGCGACGCCGAGATCCGCGTCGCGCGCCTCGCCGGGGCCGTTGACCGCGCAGCCCATCACGGCGACTTTGCGCAGCTTGATGTCATGCCCCGACTCCTTGATGTCGGCGACGAGCTCTTCGACCTTCTCGGCGAGTCCGATCAGGTCGATTTCGGTGCGGCCGCAGGTCGGGCAGGAGATGATTTCGGGCATCGCGTCGCGGAGTCCGCACGCTTCGAGAATCCGCCGCCCGGCGATAACTTCCTCGGCCGGATCTCCGGTCAGGCTGACCCGGAGCGTGTCGCCGATTCCCTCCATCAGGAGCGTGCCGATGCCGACTGCGGATTTGATGACGCCGCGCGCCGGCGTCCCGGCTTCGGTGACGCCGATGTGGAGCGGATAATCCGTCCGGGCCGCGAATTTGCGGTACGCCGCGACGGTGACCGGCACGCTTGACGATTTCAGTGCCGCCTTGATCTGTGTGACGCCGAAGCTTTCGAGCAGCCGGCACTGCTCGAGGGCGCTGTCGACGAGCGCTTCGGCGACGGCCTCGTCGCGGCTCATGCCGCGGCTCTGGTACCGGCGCACGAGGGCGGTGCGGACGCTGCCGGAATTCGCGCCGACCCGGATCGGGATTCCGCGCTCAACGGCGAGGGCCGCCACCTGTTCGAGGCCGCCTTCGTCGTTCAGATTGCCGGGGTTGAGCCGGATGGCGTCGGCGCCGTTCTCCATCGCGGCCAGCGCGAGGCGGTAGTCGAAATGGATGTCGGCGACGACCGGAATCGGGCTCTCCGCCCGGATGGCCCGGATTGCCGCGGCCGCCGCCGGGTCCGGAACCGCGACCCGGATGATCTGGCAGCCGAGCCGGTGCAGCGCCCGGATCTGGTTCAGCGTCGCGGCGGCGTCGCGCGTATCGGTGTTGGTCATCGACTGGATCGATACCGGGCTGTCGCCGCCGACCGCCACAGCGCCGACCCGGATGAGCCGGCTATTTCGACGTGACGCTGCCATCGGCCGCCTCCGCTTTTGCCCCTGCCGAGTTTTCCGCGGCGGCTGCCGCCGGCTGCGGCGTATCGGCATCGACGGAAATCAGGCCGGTGTTGCGCAGCAGCCGGCGCCCGTCGGAGAATGTGACGTAGACCATGAGGCCGATCAGGAGCACGACGAACACGGTGGACAGCCCTTTGATCACCACGGTCGGCAGCGGCCGCCGGAAGATGATCTCGATCAGTCCGAAGGTGATGTGTCCGCCGTCGAGCACCGGCAGCGGGAACAGGTTGAAGATCGCCAGCGCGAACGAGATGATGACCATGAAATAGACCGCGCTCACGAACGACGAGTGGCGAACCGACGTGAAGAGCACCATGCCCATGCCGAGCGGCCCGGACATGTGGCTCGGTTTGAGCGAGCTGGTCTGTTCGGTGAGCCCGAGTTTGTTGCCGAGCCCGACCAGAATGCCGATCAGCGATTTCCGGCTCATCTCGAAAGTGTTGTAGAATTGCTGGAGCGGCGTCGGGTGATCGAGCATCGCAAGCTCCGCGCCGATCGTGTGCGGATAGATCATCAGCGGGGAAACGGTCACCTCGAGCGTCTTCCCGTCGCGTTCGAGTTCGATTGTGGAGGGCTCTCCCTTCCGGGCGGCGAGGGCCGTAAGGAAGGTGTCGTAATCCGGCACCGCAGCTCCGTTGAGCTTCCTGATCCGGTCTCCGGCCAGGATTCCGGCTTTTTCGGCCGGATAGCCCGCCTCGGTTCCGATGACGACGAGTCCGTCTTCCGTCGCGGCGGGATTGAAGCGGACGCCGATGCGGTAGATGCTGTATTGTTCGGCCAGGTCCCTGAGCGGCGCGGGCAGGACGGAGAGCTCGACTGTCTCCTTGCCGCGGCGCAGCGTCAGCGCAACCGGTTTCCCCTCGCTGCCGGAGATGTCGATTTCCGCCTGATAAGCGGCGAAATCCGACACCGGTTCGCCGTTGACGGCGACCAGCACGTCGCCTTCCTTCACGCCGGCTTTCTCGGCCGGAGAACCGGGCGCCGGATGCATGTCGATCGGAATCAGCACGGAAAAGAACGGCCAGGCGATTTTTTCCGCCTTGAGCTGACGGGGCGCGTTCGGGTTTTCAGCCGGGACGTACGAGATCTTCACCGGCTTGCCGTCCCGGATCACATCCAGTTCGACCGCGCCGACCGTGAACAGGATCTTGTTGAGGATGATTTCCCGCCAGGTCGCGAAGAACGGTTCTCCGTTGATCTTGACGATCCGGTCGCCGGGGCGCAGCCCCGCCTGCCACTCCGGCCCCGCCTCATCGACGGTCAGGACGGAGAGCTCGCGCATTTTCGGCGTGTCCTGCGGCAGCCCGACCCACCAGACGAAACAGGCGATCAGCAGCCCGGAGAGAATGTTGAAGAGCGGCCCGGCCACAGCCGTGATGATCCGGTCGAGCGGTTTGGCGCGCGGCAGCTCCGTGCCGTCCGCCGCTTTCGGGATCGCGTCGGTCGCGTCGACCTGCGGCAGCTCGACGTAGCCGCCGAACGGAAGCCAGCCGAGCCGGTACTCCACACCGTTGATTTTCTTCCGCCAGAACGGTTTGAAACCGAGCGAAAACGCATCGATGTGCAGCCCGCGCCATTTGGCGGCGAGGAAGTGCCCGAGCTCGTGCGAAAAGATGCAGAATCCGATGGCCACAAAGACGAAGACCACGGAAAGTATGTCAAGAATCCAATCCATATTGATGCAGTACCTCTCTGGTTATGAAAAAACGCACCGAAGGCGCGCCTTCTGTTTGAAATATATGTATCATAGCATAACTGTTTTCTTATCTTTTTTCAAGTCGGGAGCATGGTTTTTATCGTGATTTTCCGGCCGGAACGATCCGGTAGAGGGCGGTCGCGCCGGGTTTTTCATGCAGGAATGCGTCCCAGCCGGTTTTTTCCGGCTCCCCGGCGATGCCGCCGGCAAGGTAGTAACGGTAGAGGATATCATTTTCCGTGACGGGAGTGCAGAGCCAGAAATTCAGAAACAGGCACTCCTGCCCGGCAGAAAGAATCCGCAGCAGCTTTTTCGCTTCCGGCTCCGGCAGCGGGCGGATGAAGGCGAGGAACGGGGTTCCTGTGGCCGGCGGCCCGTCCAGCTCTTCGAGCCCGTACAGCATGCCGTGCATGGCATCGAGTTCGACCGGAATGCCCGGGACGGAGAGGGGGATTTTCGTCTCCGCTCCGGAGGACGTGCTGCCGGTCATGGAACCGTCCCGGCTGACCACGAGCAGTTTCCGCTCCGCGTGGCCGGGCGGCAGCGGCGCGATGCGGCGGAGCTGTTCGCGGTAGCTTTCGGGCGCGTTGTTCCACGCCAGCGGATTCGAGTCGTTGGCCGGAAAGACGACCGTGATCTCCGGCGGCAGCTCCCGGATGGTCCGGTGGATCGCATACCAGTCCGGATACGGCTGCCGGTAAGCCGCGGCCAGCGCGGCCAGAGCGGCCGGCACGAAACATGCGGCCAGGTATTTCCGGCCGCCCGGAAAACGGCGCAGCAGCAGGTCGATTCCGTATCCGGCCGTGAGCGCGGTCGCCGCCGCCAGCGGCAGGTACGTGCGCGGCGGACCGGCATTGAATGCGACCGCCGACACTGTCAGGCAACCCCAGAGCCAGAGCAGCGGCCGGCTGCGGCGGAAGCCGAGCAGCAATGCGGTCAGCGCTCCGAACAGGACGGGGTACGGCAGATTCTGCCCGGCCGTATCGATCAGGAACGAAAAGAGGTCGCCGAACGAATCGATCGGACTGCCCCAGCTGCGGTTCGCCTCGAAGCTTTTGAGGTTGACCAGCACCCAGATCAGGGACCCGGCGCCGGCGGCCGCCAGAGAAAACGCCGCCGGGAGGCGGTTCCGGTAATCCTTCCGGCACCGGTACAGCCCGGCGCTTCCGATGGCCGCGAGATAGAAGGCGGAGGTCGGCAGCGTCAGCATCGCCCCCGCCGCGCCGAGCAGGATTCCGGCGCATCCCGCGACGGGGCGTCTCCGCGCCGCGAACAGTCCGGCGGTGAACACCAGCAGAAAGAAGAGCTGCAGCGAATAGCCGCGCGCCTGCTGCGAGTAGAACACGGCCTGCGGCAGGACGGCGACGAAGAACATGCTCCAGAGCGCGGCGCTCCGGCGCTTCCAGAGCCCGAACGCCGCGGCGCCCGCCAGCGGCACGGCCAGCACCCCGGCGAGGAACGGCACGAGCCGGATCCACTGCGGCGCGCCGCCGGAGAAGGCGGTCAGCTTGACGGCCAGAGAGTTCAGCGGATGGTTGTTGGGCAGCGCAAGCTCGGTGAAAATGACCTTGAGAGAGGCGGACGCATAGTTTTCCAGCGTCCAGATTTCATCGTATTCGAGTGCCGCGTCGAGCCGGAAGAGCCGGAACAGCGCGGCGAGCCCGGTCAGCCCGAGAATGAGGAGGCAGAACCGCTTTTTCCGGCGGTTCATCGGAGTCCCGCCGCATAGGCGCGCGCCCAGGCGTCTGCGACCCGGATGGTCTGGAAGTCGGATTGCGGCTCGACCTCGTGCGCGCTCATGGTCTTTTCGATGATCCGCCAGATCGCCGGGAACCTGATTTCGCCGCGCCGGAATTTGTCGACGGCGACCTCGTTCGCCGCATTCATGACGCCGGGCAGCGTGCCGCCGCGCTTCATCGCCTCCTCGGCGAAGACGAGCGCCGGATAGCGCCCCGGCTCCGGGAGCTGGAGCTCGAGTCCGAGCCGGGTGGAGAAATCGAGCGCGGGCAGGTTCGTCGCCGCACGTTCCGGATACGTGAAGGCATAGGTGATCGCAAACCGCATGTCGGGCCTCGACAACTGGGCGATCAGGCTCGAATCGTTCAGCTCGACCATCGAGTGAATGACCGATTGCGGGTGGATCAGTACCCGGACCTGCTCCGGCTCGACCCGGAACAGATGGCGCGCTTCGACCATTTCGAGCGCTTTGTTCATCATCGACGCGGAGTCGATGGTCACTTTCGCCCCCATATTCCAGGTCGGATGGGCGAGGGCGTCCTCCACCGTCGCGGCGGCGAGGCGCTCGCGCGGCCAGGTGCGGAAAGCGCCGCCCGAGGCGGTCAGGTAGAGATTCCTGATTTCCCGGTGCTTCCGCCCGGCGAGGCACTGGAAGATCGCCGAGTGCTCGCTGTCCACCGGGATCAGTTCGGCCGAGGGATTGGCCGCGAGCTCACGCTCGATGATCTCTCCCGCGAGCACGAGCACCTCCTTGCTGGCGAGCGCGACCCGCTTCCCGGCCCGAAGCGCGGCGATGACCGGCTCGAGCCCGGCGGTTCCGACGATGGCGCAGAGCACGATGTCGGTCTGCGGGGCTGTGACGAGTTCGTGGACCTTTTCCATCCCCCCCGCCGCCTTCAGGTCCGGCGGAAGGAGTTCCGCGAGCTCTCCGGCCCGGGCCGGATCGGTGGTGACCGTCCACTCCGGACGGAATTCCGCCGCCTGCGCGGCGAGCTCCGCAAGATTGTTCCGGGCCACGAGCCCGACTACATGGAAACGTTTCGGCAGCGCGGCCAGCGCGGCGCGCGCGCTTCTGCCGATCGAGCCGGTTGCTCCGAGTATGACTACGCCTTTCCGCATTACCGCGACTCCGCCAGAATGGTTACCGGGCCGTCGTTCCGGATCGAAACGAGCATTTCGGCCCCGAATCTGCCGGTCGCGACCCGCACGCCGTATCCGCGGCAGAGCTCGACGAATTTCTCGTAGAGCGGGATCGCGACTTCCGGCCGCGCCGCCTCGGTAAAGGAGGGACGCCGCCCGTGCGACGCATCGCCGTACAGCGTGAACTGCGAGATGATGAGCGCTTCGCCGCCGACATCCAGCAGCGAACGGTTCATCTTGCCCGCGTCGTCCTCGAAAATCCTCAGATTCATACATTTTTCGGCCAGGAACGCCGCATCCTTCTCCGTGTCGGAGTGGGTCACGCCGAGCAGGATGACGAGGCCTTTGCCGATCTCGCCGATCCGTTCGCCCGCGACGTCGACGCTTCCGGCCGCCGCCCTCTGTACCAGAGCCCTCATCGGATCAGCCGGGTGAACTCGTTCCGGGTCGCCAGCTCGCGCCGGAACGAACCGACCATCGAGCTCGTGGTCATGACCGAATGCTGTTTCTCGACGCCGCGCATCTGCATGCAGAGGTGCTGCGCCTCGACGACGACGCCGACGCCTTCCGCACCGAGGATCTTCATCAGCGCTTCGGAGACCTGCTTGGTCAGCCGCTCCTGCACCTGGAGCCTCCGCGCGAACATGTCGACGATGCGCGCCACCTTGCTGACGCCGATGATCTTCCCCTTCGGAATGTAGCCGACATGGCATTTGCCGAAAAACGGCAGCATGTGGTGTTCGCAGAGGCTGAAGAACTCGATGTCGCGCACGATGACCATGTCATCGGACTCGGCTTCGAACAGTGCTCCGTTGACCACCTCCTCCAGCGTCTGGCCGTAGCCGCGCGTCAGGAAGCGCAGGCTTTTCTCCACCCGCTTCGGCGTATCGAGCAACCCCTCGCGCGACGGGTCTTCGCCCATCTCGACGAGAATGTCATGAATCTGCTGCTGCATCTGTCCGCTCTCTCCTTACAGCACTCCGGCGGCGGCCTTGAGCCAGGCGTCCGCCATAAGCTGATGTCCGCGGGGCGTCGGGTGGACGCCGTCGCCGAGAATTTTCGCCGGGTCGCCGGCCTTTTCCGCCGCCGCCGACAGGACGCTCTGGAACGGGACGAACACGGCGCCGTATTCGTCCGCCAGCGATTTGACTGCCGCGCGGCGCTGATCCATCTCCTGCACCCACTCCGGCGTCACGACGCCGGTTTCGAGCACGAACGGCTCGCAGAGCACGAGTTTGCAGTCCGGGAGCTTCTCCCGGGTCCAGTCGATCAGTTTCCGGTAGAACCCGGCGTAGCGCGGCACCTCGACTCCGTTCCGGTACATGAACTCATGCCAGGTGTCGTTGACGCCGATCAGGATCGACAGCACGTCCGGATTCAGGTTCAGCGCGTCGATTTTCCAACGCGCGTAGAGATCCACCACCCGGTTCCCGCTGATGCCGCGGTTCACGGTTTCGATCTCCTCGCCGAGACGGTCGGCCCAGAGCCGCGCCGTGATGAAATACGGATAACCGACGCCGAGATTCCCGTCCGGATCACCGCTCGATGTGCGGCCGCAATCCGTGACCGAATCCCCCTGAAACAAAATCAATTTGCCCATGATTCCAGAAAAATTCCTTTAATTCAACATAACCTGTCCGCCGGTGACCGGAATTGCCTGGCCGGTTTCGTAGGACTGGCAGACCGCGTAGATGATCGCCTTCGCCACGTCCGACGGGAAGCAGCCGCGATGCATCGGGATCTGTTTTTCGTAATGCAGCTTCACGTCCGCCACCGTCCTGGCGCCCGGAACCTTGCCGCTCTTCAGGTACTGCACGAAGAGGCCGCGCTCGGGATCCGACCAGAGCGGACCGTCGAAGAAATTGCCGGGGCAGACGCTGTTGACCTTGATCCGGTCCGAAACCAGCTCCAGCGCAAAGCTCTGCGTGAGACCGACCGTGCCGAACTTGCTGCCGGCGTAGGCGCCGTTGCGGTTGCTGCCGACGAGCCCGCTCTTCGAGTTGACCTGGACGATGTCGGTCCAGCCGTTGCAGCAGGCGTTCTGGCGCGCCATCACGTCGGAGACATGCTTGACGCAGAGGAAATAGCCGGTGTAGTTCACATTGGTCACGAAATCCCAGTCGCGCTTTTCGAACGTGCGGACCGAGCCGGCCTTGAGGACTCCCGCGTTCGCCACGAAGAGGTCGATTCCGCCGTAGGACAGCACGACCGAGCGGACCATCTCCGCCACGGACGCCTCGTCCGCGATGTTGACCGCCACGGCGGAGGCTCCGCCCGCAGCCTTCAGCTTTTCGGCTGCTGCTTTCGCGCCCTCGACATTCATGTCGGCGATGACGACCGTGGCCCCCTCGGCGGCCAGTTCCTCGGCGATGCCGTAGCCGAAGCCCTGTGCTCCGCCGGTCACGACCGCGACCTTGCCGGAGAGCCGGATGTTCGCGCCGCCCGCAACCTTCTTGCGGTACGACTCGGCCTCCCAGTTTTCGATGAAGCTTCGCCCGGCGTCGGAGAGGTTGCGCGGGCCGCCGAATGCCTCGGTCAGCTGCTGCACGAGCGCGCCGTCCCGGGCGAGAAGCGCGACCGTTTCGGCCCCTTTGCCGTTTTTGCCGGCGCAGAAGACCGCTCTGCCGGGCACTTCGACCACGAGCGGCTTGTAACCGTTTTTATCTTCGAACGCGCGGATTTCGGCCTCGGTCGGGTCGTCGGTGACGAGCGAGTACGATTTCGCATAGACGATATGATCGGGCGTAAACGGCCCGCGCGCGGTGCGGAAGGGCGGCAGCACCTTGATTGTCAGGGGCGTTTCGCCGTCGCCGAGCCGGCCGCGCAGCTGCGGGGCGGTTTCGAAGGCGAACGCTTCGTCGAGCTCTCCGAAACCGGTGAGCCGGGTCGGGATTCCGGCCTTCTCGTAGGCTTCGCGCAGCGTGGACATGATCCGGCCGTACGCGGCATCGATCTCCTGCGCGGTATTGCCGCCGACGAAAACGCCGTGGTTCTGCAGGAAGATCATCGAAACCGGCTTGCCGTGCTCCTTTTCGTACTGCACGCTCGCGTCGTAAACCGTCTTGGCCAGGATGAAGCCCGGATCGGTTTCGGGAATCCAGAGCGCGTCCGGGAACAGCCGCCCGCACTCCTTTTTTCCGTTCTTCGAGCAGGTCAAGCCGTTGACCATGGCCGGATGCAGATGCACGATGTAGGTGAACGGCATGAGCTCATGCAGCGGCGCTTCGACCGACGGACGGCGCGCGGCGGCATCGGCGGCCGCGAAGGCCATGAGTTTCGTCACCATCGCTTCGCGCTCGACGTTGTCCGCGTAGCCGGAGAGGGAGAATACCTTGCGGATCGTCTCACGCTCCATCCTGACGAAATCGGATTCCCTGATCTCCGCGAGGGCGACGCCGCTCGGCTTCACATAGAGATATTTTTCGTCCTTGTACGAAGTGTTTCCGCCGCCGGCCAGAACGAAGGAGGGGTCGGCGCCGTAACGGTTGGAGAGGTCGCGAATCGTGGTGAGTGACATATCTGAAAATCCCTTTTCTTCCCTGGAAATCTGTCAAAAGAACGAATCTGCCGAACGAACGGCGGCTCCCGGCCGGGAGCCGCCGGCGACCGTTTCCGGTCAGCTGCGCTTCGAGAGCACATCCTTTTCGTAGGTCTTGACCTCGTCGATCCACGCCATGCCCGGAACGTTGTTTCGCGTGCAGTACTCCTCCCACACGGCGGCGAACGGGAGGGTCTTGGCCTCTTCCATCCAGGCGAGGCGGCTGCCCTTGTCGCCGGACTTTTCGGCCTTCTTCAGAATGGCGGCCGGCTCGGTCAGCGCCATCAGGAGCGCCTTCGACATGTTGCGCGCGCCGATCGTCCAGGCCATGACCCGGTTGATCGAGGCGTCGAAGTAGTCGAGACCGATGTGGACCCGCTTGTCGTAGTTGTGGCGGACGATCTCCTCGGCGATGGCGCGGAGTTCCTCGGTCATGGTGACGACGTGGTCGCTGTCCCAGCGGACGCCGCGGCTCACGTGCAGCAGGATCTCGTCGAAATAGAGCAGCGTGCTCGTGATCTTGTCGGAGATGACTTCGGTCGGGTGGAAATGCCCGGCATCGAGGCAGAGCAGCTTGCCGTTCTTCATCGCATAACCCATGTAGAACTCATGCGAACCGACCGTGCAGCTCTCGGCGCCGATGCCGAAGAGCTTGCATTCGACCGCATCGCGGTTGTAGCGCGGATTGCATTCGACCGAGAAGATCTTGTCGAGCGAATCGGCCAGCCGTTCACGCGGGGCGAGGCGGTCGAACGGGGTGTCCTTGAAGCCGTCCGGCACCCAGAAGTTCGTGATGCAGGTGCTGCGCAGCTTCCTGCCGAACGCCTCGGCGATGGCGCGGCAGGCGATGCCGTGCTCGACCCAGAACTTCCGCACGCCCGCGTCGGGGCTCGACAGCGTGAGGCCGTCCTTCATCATCGGATGCGAAAAGTACGACGGGTTGAAATCGAGGCCGAGGCCGTTCTCCTTCGCCCAGTCCATCCAGCGCGCGAAGTGTTTCGGCTCGAGCTCGTTGCGCTTGACCGGCCTGCCGTCGGTCTCGGCGTAGATCGAATGGAGGTTCAGCCGCTTTTTGCCCGGAATCAGCGAGAGCGTCTTTTCGAGGTCGGCGCGGAGCTCGTCGGCGTTCCGCGCGCGGCCCGGATAGTTGCCGGTCACGGCGAGGCCGCCGTCGAGGGCGGTGCTGTTTTCGAAGCCGGCGACGTCGTCGCCCTGCCAGCAGTGAAGGCTGATCGGAATCTGGTCGAGCCGGTTGAACGCCGCTTCGACATCGACGCCGAGATCGGCATAGACTTTTTTCGCCGCATCAAACATGGAAGCCATACTCATTCTCCTTAGTTCTGTTTCTGAGCATTGCAGGTCTTTGTTCCGGGTAATATAACACGCGGGCGGAAGAGTGCAAGCCTTCCGCGCCGCAATTACGATTCAAAATTCGGAAAGAAACCGAGATACCAGCGCAGGAGCTTTTCGCCCGCGAACATCCATGCGAAGCAGCCGAAGGCGAGGAACGGTCCGAGCGGAACCGTGACGCGGGAGAGTTTCCGCCTGCTGCGGAACGCGCGGAATACGCCGTAGAGCGATCCGAGCAGCGACCCGGCCAGCACCGCGAAACAGGCTCCCGGCAGACCGAGCAGGATTCCGGCGGCCGTGACGAATTTGACGTCGCCCCAGCCGAGCACCTCGCGCCCGGAAACGGCGCGCCCGACGATCGCGAAGAGAGCGAGCGCTCCCCCCGCCGCCGCTCCGGAGATCAGCGCGTATGCGCCGGAGAGCAAATGGTTCGACACTCCCCACACCGACGGGAACGCCGCCGACGCGGCGAGCCCGAACAGGATTGCCGGGTATGTCGTCGCATCCGGAATCAGCCGGTGTTCGAAGTCGATCCAGATCGTGGTGATGCAGAGCAGCGTCATTGTGAAATAGAGCAGCAGCGTGAACGGCGGCTGCTGCGTCGCGCCGACCTTGAAAAGCAGCAGCGCGAAGAGGATTCCGGTCAGCGCCTCGACGATCACGTAGCGCGGTGAAATCGGAGCTTTGCAGCTGCGGCAGCGGCCGCGCAGCGCAAGATAGCTGACCACCGGGATGTTGTCGAACCAGCGGATCGGCGTGCCGCACTTCGGGCAGTGCGACGGAGCGGTGACGATCGATTCGCCGAGCGGCATGCGCCAGATGCAGACATTCAGGAAGCTGCCGAGGCAGCTTCCGAAGAGAAAGCTCGAGAACACGAAGAACCAGACGACGTAATCGTCCGAAAATCCGGCGCGCGTCCACCAGTAATAGTTGGAGCCGTCGGTCAGCCGCAGCAGATTCAGCATGATGAATTCCCCTCCATGCCGGCGCGCATCGCATCGATGGGAGCCGCGAGCCCGGTCCAGATTTCAAATGATTTCGCCCCCTGGTAGAGCAGCATCGCCGCCCCGCCCGCCGCCGGCAGCCCCGCCTGCCGGGCTTTGCGGAGCACCGGGGTGTCGAGATAGATCGTGTCGAAGACCGCCATGCGCAGCCCGGGCCGCAGCAGGCCGAGGTCGAACGGCGCGGGGTCGGTTTCGCGCAGCCCGAGGCTGGTGGCCTGAATCAGGAAATCCGTGGCGGCGAACCAGCGCGCGAGCGTATCGCTGTCGGAGGGGAGGGCGGTTTCGACCGCGAGACCCGGATTCGCCGCGCGGAGTTTTTCCGCAAGCTCTTCCGCCTTGGAGAGCGTCCGGTTGGCGAGGCGGATCGTCCGGACTCCGCGCTCCGCCAGGTGAAAGCTCGTCGCATGGGCCGCGCCGCCGCAGCCGATGAAGCAGACTTCGGCGCCGGCGAGCGGCCGGCCGAAGTTCGTTTCGAGCGCCATTTCAAGGCCGTACCCGTCCGTGCTGGTTCCGGCCAGCGTGCCGTCCTCCCGGACCGTCACGGTGTTGACGCTCGACGCGGCGAGCGCCTTCGGGTCGACCTCGTCGAGGTACGGGATGATCGCGGACTTGTGCGGAACCGTGCAGTTGAACCCGGCCAGTGTGCGGCGGGCCTCTTCGACGAAGGCGCCGAGCTCCCCGGGCCGGACGTGCCGCTTGACGTAGGGGGAGCCGAGACGGTAATGTTCGAAGGCGGCGTTCTGCATCCCGGGGGAACGGCTGTGTCCGACGGGATCTCCGATGACAGCGTAGTTTCTCATTGAATTTTATCGTTCGAGACTGGATTTTTGTTCATTGTGGCGTTAATATACATGATATCGATGATTATGGCAACAGCCGGAATAAGAAAAATATAGATTAACCCAATCGAGAGAGTGAAATGAGAAGAAACTGGATGGCGGTGTTCGTCTGCGGTCTGTTCATCCTTCTGGCCGCGGGCGGCTGCGAGGCGTTCAAAGAGGCATGGGAGGAGGCGATGGACCCGGAGGCCGAAACCACGGATAATCCGAACAGCCCCGAATTCAAACGCAAATACGTCGTGCACCTGAATGCGATCGTCAAATATCCGCGCGCCGGGGAGCTCGAGCGCGAAATCAACACCTTCGACGGCAAGACCATCTGGATCAACACGAACCAGCTGTTCAGCAGCAAGAACATCAGGGATGCGAAGGCGGTTGCGCGCCCGGGCAATCCGGAGATTTTCGACCTGCAGTTCAAGGTTGACCGTTTCGGCAAACTGCAGTGGCAGCTGCTTTCGGGCAACCACAACGACGAGCCGGTCGCGCTCGTGGTCGACGGCGTCTACTTCGCAAGCTTCTATCCGGAGCCGGCCGACGACGATGCGAGCTCGTGGGTCACGCTGCGGGTCGGCATCAATCCGGTCACGGCGCGCGGCATCGCCCGCAACGCGAAGAAGAACTACACGAACCTGAATCCGGATACGAGCAGCTGGTTCTGATGCGGAGCCGGGTCCGATGAGCAGAACGAAACACGGTTTCCCGTATCAGGCGGGAGTCATCGATGTCGGGGCGCATTCGACCCGGCTCGATCTGTTCGAGGTGGCTTCCGGCGGGAAGATCACGCTTCTGGAGAGCCTTTCCCGCACCGTCAACCTCGGTTACGACGTTTTCCGCCACGGTTCGGTCTCCCCCGGCAACCTTTCGACGCTCGGGGAGATCATGGCCGATTTTTCGCGCAAGCTCGCCGAGTACCGCGTCCGCAGCTGCCGGGTGGTGGCCACGAGCGCGATCCGCGAGGCATTCAACCGCGAGCTGGTCGTCAACCGGATCCGCAGCGTATCGAACCTCACGCTCGAAATCCTCGAGAGCCAGGAGGAGACCCGCATCTCGTTCCTTTCCATGCGCGATGCGCTCCGGAAGAGTCTGCCGTTCGACGAGCTCTCCGGCATCTGTCTCGTGGTCGGCACCGGTTCGCTGCTGGTCAGCTGGTTCGAGGGCGGGCTCATGCGGTTTTCGGAGGCGGTTCCGCTCGGAACCAGCCGGCTGGTGGACGCATTCGGGCGCTCGGCGTTTTCGATCGAGCAGATCATGGAGACGCTGCGTTCGCAGGATATCAGGCAGCGGCTGCGGGAGAGCGTCGGGCTCGATCCGTCGCGCCCGGTCGCACTGGTCGCCATGGGCGCATCGGTCCGGCACCTGGCCGGCGGCTGCGCCGGCGAGAGCGCCGAAGGCGGCGGGGATGAACTGATCGAGCTGCCGCGCGAGGCGATCGTCCGCGCGGTCGATTACGCCGTCACGGCGGAACCGGCCGCGCTCGCGTCGGAGTTCAAGGTCTCCGAGCCGGTCGCCGGCAGCATCGCGGCCTGCGCCGGAATTCTCAGCTATTTTCTCGATGAATTCAACTGCGAAAGCTTTATCTGCCCCGGCACGACGACCCGCATCGCGCTGATTCAGGACCTGGTCAGACGCAGCCGCGGCGGCGGGCCGGACCCGTTTCACGACGACCTTGCCGCCATCTGCGGCGCGATCGGGCATAAGTACGGCTACGACGCCTGCCATGCCGGGCATGTCGCCCGGATCAGCCTCGCCATTCAGGAGAAGCTGCGGCGGAATTTCGATTTTGCTCCGCGTTCGCCGGTTCTGCTCGAAGTGGCCGCGTATCTGCACGACATCGGCCGTTTCGTCGACACCCGGCAGCATCACAAGCACTCGTGTTATCTGATCGGCAATCTGCAGCTGCCGGGGGTCTCCGAGGCGGAGCTCCGGGTGATCGCCGCAGTGGCGCGTTACCACCGCAAGGCCGCGCCGCGGGAGTCGCATATGGAGTACATGCAGCTTTCGGCGGAGGAGAAGGTTTCGGTGCTGAAGCTCTCCGCGATCCTCCGTGTGGCGGACGCGCTCGACTGTACGCGGCAGGGGCGGTTCGAACGCATGCGGCTGCTCCGCCGCGGCCACACACTGGTGATTCAGGTGCCGGATTCGGGCAGTTTCCGGCAGGAGCGGCTCTATCTCGAGCTGAAGGGCGGGATGTTCAATGAAGTGTTCGGTTTGGATTTGAAGATTGAGGAAACGCCGCTTATATCATGAAGAAGGTACAGGAGAAAAACAGTGATCCCGCGGACAGCGGGCTCTTCATCAGCCGCGAACTTTCGTGGATTGATTTCAATGCGCGGGTGCTGGACGAGGCCGGATGCGCCGCAAACCCGGTGCTCGAACGGCTGAAGTTCATCGCGATCTTCAGCAGCAACCTCGACGAGTTTTTCATGGTGAGGATCGCCGGGCTGCGGCAGCTGGTCAAGATGGGGCAGGATCTGCCGGACCCGGCCGGGAACCGCCCCTCCGAACAGCTCGCGCGGATGCGGAAGAAGCTTGACCGGCTGCTCAAGCGGCAGCACGACTGCCTGATGGATGAAATCCTGCCGGAGCTCGGGCGCCGCGGCGTGAAGCTGGTCAGGCCGGCCGATGTCGCCGCACCCGTGCGCGCGGAGCTGTCGAGCTATTTCCGCGGGCAGGTGCTGCCGGTCCTGACGCCGCTCGCGGTCGATTCGGCCCATCCGTTCCCGATCCTGAATTCGGGATCGATCGAGATTGCCGTCAGCATGCGTCCGGCCGGGCGCAGCGAACTCGTATACGCCTTCGTCGAGGTTCCGGAGCTCCTGCCGCGCTTCATCGAGGTGCCGGACAACCAGCCCGGCCGCAGCTTCATGCTGCTCGAAGAGCTGATCATGGACAACCTCGGCACGCTGTTCACCGGCTGCGGAATCGAAGAGTATTTTCCGTTCCGCATTACGCGCGACATGGATTTTTCGGTCGAGGACAACGACGCCGAAGACCTCATGCAGAGCATCGAGAAGAAGCTCCTGCAGCGGCGTCACCGCGAGCCGATCCGCATCGAGCTCATCGCCGGCAGCCGCGGGCCGCTCGTGAAATGGCTGGCGAAGGAGTTCCGGCTCGACGAACAGTTCTGGTACTTCGTGCGCGGGCCGCTGCACCTGAAGCAGTTCTTCGAGCTGGTCGGCAAGGCGCGGCTGCCGGAACTGCTCGAACCGGCCTGGCCTCCGGTCATGCCGCCGGAATTCTCCGAACAGTCCGTCTTCGAAACGATTTCGCAGTACGGCAGCGTGCTGATCGCGCCGCCGTTCCACTCCTTCAACCCGATCATCCGTTTCCTGGAGGAGGCAGCGGAGGATCCGGAGGTGCTCGCCATCAAGCAGACGCTCTACCGGGTCAGCGGCAACTCCCCCGTGGTCCGGGCGCTGCGGCGCGCGGCCGAGAACGGCAAGCAGGTCACGGTCGTGGTTGAGCTGAAGGCCCGTTTCGACGAGGGGAACAACATCGTCTGGGCGCGGCTGCTCGAGGAGTCCGGCGCGCACGTCGTCTACGGCGTGGCCGGTCTCAAGGTCCACTGCAAGGCGCTCCTGGTCGTGCGCCGCGAGGACGGCGGCATCCGCCGCTACGCGCATCTGGCGACCGGCAACTACAACGACAAGACGGCCGCCATCTACACCGACATGGGCATCATGACCGGCGACCCGGACCTCTGCTTCGATGTGGCGAATCTGTTCAACGTCCTGACCGGCTATTCGTCGCCGCCGGCCTCGTGGCGCAAGATTGCGGCTTCTCCGTTCGATATGCGGCGGCGGGTTTCGGGGCTGATCGAGCGTGAGATCGCGCACTCAACCCCCGAGCGTCCGGGCCGGATCATTGCGAAGATGAACAGCCTTTCGGATGAAAAGATCGTCCGGCTCCTGCACAAAGCCGCCGACGCCGGGGTCGAAATCGATCTTATCGTGCGCGGCATCTGCTGTTACAAACCGAAGCCGGGTCAGGAGAATGCGCGGGTCACGAGCATCGTCGACCGTTATCTCGAGCACACGCGGCTCTTCTATTTTGAGAACGGCGGCGACCCCGAATTCTATCTGGCCAGCGCCGACTGGATGTACCGGAATCTCGACCGCCGGGTAGAGCTCCTGTTTCCGGTCGAGGACGAGCGAATCCGCGAAATCTGCCTGCGGCTGCTCGAATTCCAGCTTGCCGACACGGACAAGGGGCGGCATCTGCTCGGCTCCGGCGTTTATACGCGGCCGAAGCTCGAACGCCATACCGATGCGCGCAGCCAGTACAACAGTTATCGTTTCCTGAAAGCGCTGGCCGAACGTGAAAAGCGGCGGGCGACCGGAGATGCACTGAAGGTCTACACGAGCCCGGAACGTCCGGTCCCCTCATTCGGCGACCTCTCCGGGGACGACGCGGCGGAGGACGAGAGCGGAGAATGAGTTTCGAACCGAGAATCCGTCCCTACCGTCCCGGCGACGAGACGGCGGTGGCGCAGGTCGCGGCCGAGTGTTTCGACCGTTTTATCCGTCCGCTTTATTCGGAGCGGGGAGTCCGCAGTTTTGCCGCCTACATTTACCCGGAGGCCGTGGCGAAGCGCCAGAGCATCGATTGCCGGATGTTCGTCGCCGATCTCGACGGTGAAATCGCCGGGCTGATCGAGATGCGCGGTTCCGGCCATATTTCGATGCTGTTCGTGAAGCCGGAATTTCAGAACTGCGGAATTGCGACGCGGCTCTTCGAGCGGGCGCTGCGGACGGCGGCGAAGCTCGATCCGGGGTTGGCCGAAGTGACCGTCTTTTCGGCGCCCGGCGCGGTGGAGGTCTATCGCCATTGGGGATTCGTCGAAACCGGTCCCAAGACCGAGGCGGACGGCATCCGCTTCTTTCCGATGAGGCTCCCGCTGTGAGCGGCAGGAGCTGCGATTATTCGCCGGGAGAGGAGCGGTTGAACGTCCTGACCCATGCCGCCGGCGCGGTTCTCGCGCTGGGCGGCATGGCGCTCGTGCCGTTCGTCGTGCCGGAGCACGGCGTCAGGCGGGTCGCCGCCTTCGCCGTCTACCTGCTGGCGCTTTTCGGCATGTACCTCGCTTCGAGCTGCTACCATGCGGCGCGGACTCCGGAACGCAAGGCGCTGCTGCGCCGGTTCGACCATGCAGCGATCTACCTGCTGATCGCCGGGACCTACACGCCGGTCATGCTGCTGGCCGTGGGCGGTTCGCTCGGCATTGCGATCCTCGCGGCGGTCTGGATGATCGGATTGGCCGGGATCGTGATCAAATGCTTTTCCAGGCACCGGTTCGGGCGCTGGTCGCTGATTCTTTATCTGGCGATGGGGTGGCTCGGCATCATTGCCGTCCGGCAGATGTTCGCCGGCATGGGCGCGCTTTCGTTCGGACTGCTGCTGGCCGGCGGGGTCGTCTATTCGCTCGGCGCGTTTTTCTACGCCTCCGGGCGGCCGTACTGTCATGCGGCCTGGCACCTCTTCGTGCTCGGCGGCAGCACGCTGCACTACTTTGCGGTGCTTCTGCTGCCGTGAGACAGAAGACACGCGGCATTCTTCCGCGTGTCCCGCCGGTTTCGGCCGGCTTGCCGCATCGCGGAAACCTCGCGTTTCGGGGAGCTCCGTTCCCGGTTCAACTGCAGAATCGGGATTCTGCGCGGAGTACCCGCGGCCCGGCGGCATTGGCGATGTCAACGGATCCGGCGCCTATGAGATTATTCCCCCCGATAAAAAACGGGCGGCACTTGAAAAGCGGGCCGGATTGTGGTATTGTATCGTCAGGTCGCGGTTTCTTCCCATCAACACATTTTGCAGGTCGGGAAAACGGGAGGCACTCTTATAATGCGTCGCGGCGGATTCTGCCGCGATGGAAAACATCAGCTTCCACCTCCCGGCGGTCTTCAGGGAACATGTTCCCGAAACAGCCCTTGTTCTCCCCGCTGTCTGCCGGTTTTTCCGCATCGTTTCCGGGCGGAGGGACAATTCCCGCTCCGCCGCTTCTCTTGCGGAAGAGCAGCTGTCATGTATTTCTTTACCGGCACTCCCGTCCATTGGCTTTTTTCACTTTCACCGGCGGGCGCGCCGTTTGCCGGTGCGGCTCCGGTCCATGCGGTTCCGGCGGCGGTCATGATCGCGCTTCTGGCGGCGGCGCTCTGGGCCGGCTGCCGGTTGTTCCGGCGTCTCCGGGAACGGCGCTCCGGAACTTCGGACAGCCGGGAGAATCTGGACAGTTATGTGGAGCAGGAGAAGCTGCTGAACCGGATCTGGGAGCAGCTGATGACCAAGCTCGACGATCAGGACGTGTTCACGGAAATCCTGAAAACCATCGTCGGGCATATGGGCGCCTATACGAGTTACATCTACCGCTCGGATTTCACGGTCGGCCAGGATATCGTCTATGCGCATTTTCAGGCGGGCGACGAACCTGTGGTGCCGTTGGAGGAGTATCCCCGTATGCCGATCAATCCCGATGCCGAATGGTTCAAAATGACCATGAACCGCGAAATCTGGGAGGTGACCGACACCGAAACGGAGGAGGCCAGGCGGATTCAGGGCGAATGGAATTGCCATATGCCGGCCCTGAAGGTCCGCGCCCTCTGCGGCATCGGGCTCCGGCTGAACGGGGAATTCTGGGGATATATGGGGTTTTCGTTTCAGACGCCGCAGAAGCCGCTCTCCGTGCGCCAAAAGTTCCTGCTCTCTTCGATGGCGCATATCACGGAGATTTTCCTTGAACGGAAGCGGAACCGGCAGTCGCTGGACCGCAGCGAGAACGAAAAGCACCTGATTCTCGATACGATGAATATCCCGATCATGCTGTTCGACCCCGGCATGAAGCTGATCCGCTGCAACAACGCCGCGCTGAAAATCGCCGGAATCCCGGAGGAGGAGGTGTACGGCCTCGGTTGTCGCAAAGCCTTCTGCGGAGAGGCGTGCCGTTCGCCGGAGTGTCCGGTCCGGCGCACCCGCGACGACCTCGCCGTCCACACCCGCGAGCTGACGCTGAGGGGGCGCGACTACCTGCTTCGTTCGAATCCGATCATCATCGACGGCAGGCTGGTTTACATCATGAAAACGATGATCGACGTGACCGAATTCAACGCGATACGGAAGGAACTGACCGCCGCATTGGAGCAGGCGCAGGCCGCCAACAAGGCCAAAAGCTGTTTTCTCGCCTCGATCAGCCACGAGATCCGGACGCCGCTGAATGCGGTGATCGGGTTTTCGGAGCTGCTGAAGGGCGGCGGCCTCTCCGAGACGGAACGGGTGGAGTATCTCGATTCGATCAATCTCGCCGGCAACTCCCTGCTCCGGCTGATCAACGATGTGCTCGACCTGTCGAAGCTGGAGGCCGGACAGATGACGCTGACGCCGCAGCCGACCGACGTCGCGGCGCTGCTGCGCGAGGTTCAGGCGATCTTCCGGTACAAGGTTCAGGAGAAACATCTGTTTTTCCGTCTCGACTGCCCGGCCGGGCTGCCGCTGTTTCTGCTGGACAGTCTCCGGCTGCGGCAGATCCTGCTGAATTTGACCGGCAATGCCGTGAAGTTCACCGGGGAGGGGGGAGTTACGCTCTCCGCCGGTTTCACGCCGTCCGGCGGCGGGCGCGGAACGCTCGCCATTCGCGTCCGCGACACCGGCATCGGCATTCCGGAAGAGGCGCAGCAAAGAATTTTCGAACCGTTCGTCCAGAGCGATTCCGCCCGCGATACGCATGTATACGGCGGAACCGGCCTCGGGCTGGCGATCTGCCGGCGGCTGGCCGGACGCATGTCCGGAAAGATTGTGCTGGAGAGCGAGATCGGCAAAGGCAGTTGCTTTACGCTCCTCCTGGAGAATATCGAACCGGCCGGCCGGAAAGAGCTCCGGGACGGCCGGGCGGATGCTCCTCCGCCCTCCGCCCGGCGGAAGCACCGGGTGCTTCTGGTCGACGATGTCCTGCTGAATCTGAAGGTGCTGCAGGCCATGCTCCGCAGGCTCGGCATCGAAAGCGCCTGCGCTTCATCCGGGCGTGAGGCTCTGGAGATTCTGCGGGAGGATACGGATTTCGATCTGATTCTGACCGACCTGTGGATGCCGGAGATGGACGGGGCGGAATTGGCGCGGGAGATACGGTCCCGGCCCGCCGCCGGACGGCTGCCGGTCGTCGTGGTTACGGCCGACACGCAGGCCGGCGGCAAACCGGTCGACTGCTTTTCCGGCATTCTCTACAAGCCGATCACTCTGGAGAGTCTGGAGCGGCTGTTTCCGGCCCGGTGATTCCGGGGAGGAATTGATTCCATTCGAGTTCCTGAGTATACGGCTTGAGTGCGGGAGCATTGATGAGTTTGACGACCGTTTCCCCCGTCTGCACGCCGATCCGGTAAACGCTGTACTGAAAAATATTCAGACTGGCAAAATGGTCGCGGATGCTCAGGGCGCAATCCGCGTCCAGTTGCAGCCAGAGGAGCAGTTCCCGGTTTTCCAGAGTCGAAACGGTATCGATGTGCAGTTTCTTCGGGTCGCAGACGCGGCGCAGCACCTGAAAACAGGTGGGCACGAGCAGGTAGTAGACGATCCATGCTCCGTCGATGTCCCGCAGTTCCTCCTGTCGGCTGTCCGGGAAATTGTGCCGGATGGAGATTTCGCGGATATTCAGCGGGGAGACGCCGTTTTCGAGGAGCGTGTTCCGGTAAGCCCGGATTCCGTCGTTTTCGGCCGGCGACCGGCGGAGGGTGCCGATGACGCCGAATCTGCGGCAGCCGAGCTTCAACTGCCGCAGCGCGGCTTCCCGGCCTGCTTCGGCGTCTTTCATCCGCAGCCGGAAGGTGCCGGGTATTTCCGCCCCGCCCAGAATCGACAGGATGGGCGGGTGGCCGGGATTGTTTTTCAGGAGTCCGGCCAGGCGGTCGGTCCGGTACTCGCCCTCCTGCAGGGTCGGCATGTGAATGATCGCATCGACATTGCGGTAGAACATTCTGTCGAATGCCCCGGCCTCCCGCTCGATTTCATCGCGGGTTGAGGCGAGATAGGTCGCGATGCCCCGGCCGTCCAGAACGTCGGCGATTCCCTCGAGAAGCGCGATGCCGATATATTTCATGCTTGAGCCGCCGATGATGCCGACACAGCCGGAGCGGTGCGTGTGGAATGCGCGGGCGTGGTAATTCGGACGGTAGCCGAGCTCCCGCGCCTCCGCATGAACGTAATCATAGGTTTTCCGGCTCATCTGCGCCGTCTCCGGCGGGTTGTTCAGCGCGCGGGAGACCGATGCGATCGACAGTTTGCAGTGTGCCGCGAATTCCCGTATGTTCATTGTCGTGCCGCCCTTTGCATTCCGGACCGGTTCAGGATGGCCGGGAGGGAAACGCGGCATAACTGATTTCCCCGATCCGGGGCCGGCTCTTCGAGGATGACGATCTTTCTGGTTCGGCGCGGTGCGGGCATTGTTCCTGAAGCTCCGGATGATTGTTCTGTCGTTCCCGTATAATATGCCGGTTTCGATTGCATTTACAAATTTATTTGTCGCAATAAAACTGTTTTCCGGCATGAAACAGGAAAATAACAGGATTTTTTCAGCGGAGTTCCCGGCTTCAACCGGCGCTTTGCCTATCTCCTCCGCATCGGTTGCGGACGGAACCGAACCGGCAGAACAGTTCCCCGGCAACGGTCTGATCATCGTCAGATAGTGCGTTTATCAGTCAGAAATGCGGTTTCACACCTTTCAGGTAGATGATGCCGGAATCAGCGGTGAGGCGTACATTTCCGCCAGTCGTCATCACCTGCACCGGGCGTCCGAGGTAGTCACAGGCGGAAATCAGTTGCCCTGTGGTTTTGAAGGAAGTATCTTTCGGCCGGGAAACTGTCCAAACTGCGGTGACAGGAATTCCGCTTGGCTGTTTCCATACAGCGATGTAGATGCCGTTCTTTTCCGTCAGGCAGAGATCGACGGAACCGGCTGGACGCATCCGGGTCAATGTTGAATAGGCGGTATAGGCCGGTTTGGGAGTCAGATCTGCGCGGAGAATTCCGAAATGGCCCTCGCGGCCCAGAGGGAAAGAGTGCTCCATCGAACGGAAGCTGTAGGTGAATACTTTTGCTGCGCCGGAATTAAATGCGATAAGGAACGTGCGCGGCAACAGTTTTGCCTGCCATTCCGGTGTGGTCCGGTGTGAACTGTCCTGCCAGGACAATGCAATTATATTACCCTTGAGATTGCTGTTGAAGCGGTAGAGGGCAGCAGCCGGAGCATGATATGTACGATCTTTCGACCAAGCGTTCACAAGTGGAATCATTGTGTCACCCGGTTTCAAATTTGCAGTACCGAGATAGCGGGAGACACTTTTGGGAAAGAGATTGCCGCAATCGATGCCGGGAGCATTCTCCAGCAATGTTGTGCCGCGCGGCGCTTTCGGATTTGTCCACCATGCCTCCCAGGACAGATGAAGTTCACGGTAGAACTGATCCGGCATCGCGCGATGGGTGATTGTTCCATCGGGCATGCGGATTCGGTCGAAATAAAATGGAATTCCTCCTCCGGGAATGATCACGGTGCCGCCTTTCCGGAGATAAGTGACTAGCGATTTGACCTCTTTCGACGGAAAACCCTCGTTTGCGGGGAGAAGCAGCAGCGGTTCGCGGCATGGATCGAGTTTTGCGATTTCCGCTAGGGTAATGTACCGTACTTTTCTCTCCTCCCGGAAACAGCTTTGCAGTTCGAGATTCACACATTCAGTCGAATAGTGATATTCCGGATCGTCGATCAGAATGATCGGCAGTGACGGATCGTCGAGGGAAATTTTTTTGAGGGCGGCGGAAATCGTATCGGTATAATCAGGGGCAGGAGCGGTCGAGTACCCGGTTTCTGTCAGCCAGAGCTGTTTGCCGCCGTGTCCGTATTGTTTCATTTTTGCGCGGATGTCGCGCAGCAGAAAAGCGAATTCGGCTTCGGGATAATCCTGCCAGTAATATCGATGGATGTTCAGCACATCGAATGAGTCGGGTGGTGCGAGTTTCAGAAATTCTTCGACTTTATCCATGTCTGCCAGACCGCCGTTGGTGACGACTGCCTCGGGGGCCGCTGCCTTGATGCAATCGTAGCTCTCCTTTAAAATCTTCGCATATTCGGCATGTTTTCCGGAAAATTCGCCGAGGTCGGGTTCATTGATGACTTCCCAGCATGTGATACGGCCTTTGTAACGGTTGACCACTGCGGTCAGATACGTTTTCCATCGGTCCATATGAGCGGCGAGCGGCGTACCCCATTTCGGTTGGAATCCGCCGAGGATCGGCAGGAGGGCGATACCGTTTTTTTCCGCTGCTCCGACAATCGCATCCCAGCGGGAGAAATTCCATTCGCCCGGCTTTGGTTCGACCTGAGCCCAGTCCAGATCAGTGCGGTCGAAACCGATTCGCGCCTCTTTCATCATATGGAGTTCCTCCTGCATTTCAGGATACTCCCAGCGGTTCAGATGAGCGCAGGCGCCATAGGGGGAGTCAGTCACGCCGGGGTGTTCTGCTGCGAATGCGGTGAATCCGGCGGCGAGGAACAGGATTGCTGTCAGCTTTTTCAAGATTTTCTCCATTATCATCAGTTCACGGTTTTCGGGGCAAGGTTCTGTGTGTAGGTGACTTTGACTTTGAGCGCGGTATCGTGTAGTTGCTCCGCAGTCAACGAGGCGATGTGGCCGTCCGCGAAGGAGCAGTTCGCCCGATTTGCGTGCAGCGTGTGGATTCCCTTGCTGCCGTCGAGGTACTCTTGCGAGGACCAGTAGGCGATCTGTTTGCCGGAGGGCGATTCCGCTGAATCTGCGTAAATGATCATGCCGCTCGGCAGCTTCATGCCGCTCACCCGGTAACCGATGAACTCCGGGTTGGTTTGGATCACGATGAAATTCCCGAGCTCGTCCCTCCGGTTTTTCCAGGACTGGTCACCGTAACCTATGCCTCCTGTTCCGCCCGGACGCCACATACCGTAGTTGTTCCAGTCATTGTAGGTTTTGGAATTCGGATTGGACGGGCACAGAAAGCTCGTGTTGTTCGGCAGCAGTTTTGTCTGATTTCGCAGCATCCACATCCAGTATGCTGTCCAGCCGTTCTGTTGAGCGGTGAACACCATGAGATCCCGGTTGTCCAGGGCGTAGAACTGCTGCGCCTTCAGCAACTGACCGAGGTTGTTCTGGCATTTGGTACTTTGCGCTCTGGCGCGTGCCTGCTGAAGCGCCGGCAACAGCATGGATGCGAGGATTGCAATGATTGCGATAACGACTAGTAATTCTATTAAGGTGAACGGCTTGCGCATAATAATGGGTATGTGAAACGAAGCAGGAGTGCCGCCCGGCCAAAAAGTACGGTAGGCGCAGCATAGCGGAAGGGAACGGACTGCACGGTTCGGCGGCAGCCGAAGCGGGCGATGAGTTGGCCACCGCAGGCGGACAAGTAAGGACAAGGCCCTCCGCCGCGGGCGGTAAGGGCGCAACCCACAGGAAATGAAAGCCCGGCACAGAGTAAGAAATGGGGGTGCGGGGAAATGTATTTCCCCCCGCGAATCCCACGACAATGAAGACGGACGAGACCAGGAAGAGCAGACGGAACATTTCTGCCGCTAGAGGCCGAATAAATTCATTAACCAAAAGGAGTTACATTATGAAAAATCGCACACGGAAACATCACATATCCATTATTATGCGCAATTACGATTATATTGTGGCATATCACGAGGAGCTCGATCAGGGTGAAGCTCTTTTTTATGAATGGAATCTCCTTATTGATGAATGGTTTGGATGGTTTCTCGTTCGATCAGGCGGTACGGGTAGAGCCGGGTGCCGGGGGAGGGGAGCTTGCCGAGGATGATGTCGAGCGCATCGCGGCACTGCTGCAGATATTCGCCCGCGACGATGGTGCCGGCCGGATAGACCTGTTCCATGATGCTGCCGTCGTCTTCGCTGATGATGCTGATGTCTTCGGGAATCCGGCAGCCGGCCAGCTGCAGCACGCGCCGCCCGGCGAGGGCCCCGCTGCCGCTGTAATAGATCAGCGCGGTCAGTCCGAGCGAACGGATGTCGTCGAGACGGCTGCGGGTGATTTTTTCCGCCGCCGCCGCCGAGCTCTCCCACGATTTGATCGTCGCCGGGAAATGGGTGACGGCGACGCCGAGCTCCTCCGCCTCCGCCGTGACGCCGGTGAAGCGCAGCCGGGTCAGGTCGCACTCGGGTTCGTTCCGGATGTACCCGACCTTCGTGTGTCCGGCGCGGGCCAGCGCCCGGATGCAGAGCCGCCCGGCCTCTTCCGAGTCGAGCGACAGGATCGTGACGTTTTCCGCCGCGTTTTCATAGAGGTTGCTGCTGTTGATCATGACGACCGGACAGGGCAGGCGGTTCAGGTAGCCGATCAGTTCTTCGGATTTGGCGCCGGGGTCGGAGTTCATGACGATTCCGGCCAGCTCCCGCGCCTTGCCGACCGATTCGATGATGGCGATCAGGTTCGACTCGCGTTCGATGCGGTGGTTGATGATCGGAATTTTGAGCTGGCGTGCATATGAGAGAATCGTGTGCTCCATGTTCCAGAGCGATTCCGCGAAGTAGTCGGTCCGCAGGTACAGCACGGCTTTGCCGGAGCCGGCGAGCTCTTCGGGGAAGCTCTCCTCCCGGGCCGCCGCGCTGCAGCTGACCATGCCGGAGCCGCGGCGGCAGCGCACGACGCCCTCCCGTTCGAGATCGCGGATCGCCCGGGTCACCGGAGATTGCGAGGCGCCGAATTTCCGCATGAGCTCCTGCACCGTCGGCATTTTAAGACGCGACTCCGGCTTCAGGGCCTCTTCGAGAAGAAAGCTCCGGATTCGGTCGTATTTGCTGAATGTGGTCTGTTCCATAGGTCGATATAATTTTTATTTAAAAGTAATATATTGATATAATTTTCTCTTTTATATTATGACCGAACCGGATCGAAAAGTCAAGCGTTTTTCGATTTTTTTTGGAAAATAATGTGCTATATTACCGAAAGTTGCCGGAATTTTCACTTCTTCCATGAAAAGGGGGGTGCCTGATGTCGTCTGTTCGCCGTGCCGTCGTTTTCGTCGTCCTGATTCTGGCCGCGGGGGCGGCCGCTGCCGCCGCGCCGGTCACTCCCTCCGTTGAGGTGCTGCTCAAAAAACATGCGGAGCTGCTGGCCGGCAGGCGGATCGGGCTCATCACGAATCAGACCGGCGTCGATTCGCAGCTTCGTTCGACGGCGGACCTGCTGCACGCCGACCCGCGTTTCAGGCTGGTCGCCCTGTTCGGACCCGAACACGGCATCCGCGGCGGCGCCGAAGCCGGGGAAAAGGTCGGCGACCGGCGCGACCCCGCGACCGGGCTGCCGGTCTATTCGCTCTATTCCGGCAGCGGCCGGGGGCCGTCTCCCGAGGCGCTGGCGGAGATCGACGTGCTGGTCTGCCATATCCAGGACATCGGCTGCCGTTCCTACACGTATGTCTGGACGATGGCGCTCGCCATGAAAGCGGCGGCCGCCGCCGGCAAGCTGTTCGTCGTGCTGGATGTGCCGAATCCGGTGCTGGCGGCCGGCGTGGACGGCGGTCCGCGCGAGGAGGAGGTGAAGTCGTTCATCGGGCTCTATCCGGTGCCGTACGTTTACGGCTTGACGGCCGGGGAGCTGGCGCGCTATCTGAATGAGGCGGAGGGGATCAACTGCGAGCTCGTCGTCATACCGATGGAAAATTACCGCCGCGACATGAGCTGGGCGGAAACCGGGCTTCCGTGGGTGCCGACCTCTCCGAACATCCCGTCTCCCGAGGCGGCGGTCTGCTATCCGCTGACCGGACAGCTCGGCGAGCTCGGCGAGGTCAACATCGGCGTCGGCTGGACGCTGCCGTTCCAAGTGGTCGGCGCGCCGTACCTGGATGCGCGCGCAATGGCGCGGGAGCTGAACGGGCGCAACTTCGAGGGGATTCTCTTTCGCCCGATCCACTATCGGCCCACCTGCGGCGTGTTCGCCGGCGAAGACATTCACGGCGTGCAGCTGCATGTGACGGATGTGAAACGCCTGCGGCCGGTCGAAATCGCCTATGCGGTCATGGAGTATGTCGTCCGGCAGGAAGGGTTCCGCTGGCCCGAAAAGCGGCTGGACATGTTCGCGAAGGCGACCGGCTCGAAACGGACTCAGCCGGAGCTGGCGGCCGGGAAGAAGGCGGCCGAATTCGTCGCGGAGTGGCAGCCGTATCTGCAAACATTCCGCGAAAAAACCGCGTCCTGTCTGATTTACCCGTAAACCCGGGGCGGAATTCAGGACTTCCGGGCTGCCGCGACGCTTTCGCGCAGGATGAGGTTATAGGGCAGCACGGTCCGGACCGGTGCTTTCTGGCCGTCGAGGCGCGCTTCGATGATGTCGGCGGTCGCGGCCGCCATCGCGGCGTAGTCCGGCGAAATCGTGGTCTGGGGCGGTACGGCGTAGTGCGAAAAGAAAGTCTGCTCCGAAGCGATCAGCGAAATGTCTTCCGGAACGCGCCGCCCGTAGAGGGAGAATGCATAAAGCATGACGATTCCGGCATTTCCGCCCGGGCAGAACAGCGCGTCTACCCCCTGCTTCAGGAGCTTTCCGGCCAGTTCGACATATTTGTCCGATCCGGGGCCGGAGAGCAGAATCAGCGAATCGTCGGCCGGAAATCCGCGGGATTTCAGCGCCCGGACGATCGCGTTCCGGCGGATATCCGTGTTGCCGGTTCCGGCCGAGCCGTGGACGATGCAGCCGATTTTCCGGCAGCCTCGCTCGTACAGATGGTCGATCGCGATGCGCATGCCCTGTTCTTCATCGGAACGGACGAAATACACTCCGGCGGGATTGCCCGTCCCCTCGCGGTCCATGAGGACCAGCGGCACCGGGAACCGGTCCGGCCAGTCGCGGAAGTCGGCCGGTTCCGCGCCGATCGCGACAGCCGCGCAGAACTGGATGCTGTCGAGCCGTTCGCGGTTGTTGACCGGCAGAATCTCAAGCCGGAAATTGCGGCGCGGAAGTTCCTGCGTCAGCGCCATCAGGATCATGTCCACGCAGCTCTGCACCGGGTAGACCGAATGGTATGGGGTGAGGATGACCACGTTTCTCTGCCGGGTTGACAGCCGCGGGTGATAACCGTACTGCCGGGCCACGGCGAACACATGCTCACGCACCTCGGGGCGGATGCTCGGATGATGGCTGAATACCCGGGAGACGGTCGCGGTCGAGACGCCGGCCAGTTTGGCGATTTCCTGAATTTTCATGAGCGCTTTTTCCTGTTTTATGATTCATTTACAATATATCGCGTTTTTTACGAAAACAAATCGATGTTTGCGTTTTCTTTTTCAGAAAGACGGAGATGCCGGGCTTGTCCCGGCCCTCGGGACGTGATATCTTGTTTACAGAGAAACCGGAAGGTGATGGCATATTGATATCGTCGAAATATGGGCAATGCCTCTCCGATCCGAGGTCCGTGGCCGAAGGGGGGCCGCTTTTTGTAAAACAATAAACAATGCCTTTCTCGAAGGTGCGAGTACGGCGGAGCCGCACGGGACACCGGAGACGAGCACGACACGCAGTGTCGGGCATGGTCTTTTGAGACGAGCACGACACGCAGTGTCGGGCATGGTCTTTTGAGACGAGCACGACACGCAGTGTCGGGCATGGTCTTTTGAGACGAGCACGACACGCAGTGTCGGGCACGATCTCTTCAGAGAGCGGGGCCCCGAAAAGTATCATCCGTCGCGCAAGCGCAGTGGATGACAGGCCCGACTTGTCCTCCGCAGCCTCGGCGAAGGAGGAAGGGGGGCAACTTTTGAGAAAAATATAAACAATGCCTTTCTCGAAGGTGTGAGTACGGCGGAGCCGCACGGAACACCGTAGAGCGGGGCCCCCGAAAAGTACCCGAAGCTTTTGGGCATTCGGCCCAAAAGACCCGAGGCCCGTGGCCGAAGGGTGGCAACTTTTTGGGGAACATGGGAGGTTATCATGACCGGCAAAGTGATCTGTATCCGTGAGAAGGGGAAAGCGGTGCTCGAAGAGTGCCCTGTTCCGGAGCCCGGTCCGGGCGAAGTGCTGATCGAAAACGATTACACCGTAATCAGTGCGGGGACCGAGCGCGCGAACCTGGTTGCGCTGCCGAACACCGGAACCTGTCCGGGCGGATATTCCGGCAGGGAGAAGGGCGGTTTCCCGTTCTGGCCCGGCTACTGCGGAGCGGGACGGATCGTGAAGCTCGGCAGGGAGGTCGAAGCCTTCCGGCCGGGCGACCGCGTTATCGTCAGCTGGGGCGGACACCGCACGCACTCGGTCAAAAAAGCGGCGGAGCTTGTGCGGATCGATGATGAACGGATCGATACGCTCGATGCGTCGTTCGCGCACATCGCGTCGTTCGCATTCCTCGGCGTCCGCAAACTGCGGCTCGAGGTCGGGGAGTCGGTCATGATCGCGGGGCAGGGGATTCTCGGGGTCTTTGCGCTGCAGTTCGCGGCGCTCTCCGGGGCGATTCCGCTCTTCGCGTCGGATTTCGACCCGGCGCGGCGGAAACTCGCCCTCGAACTCGGCGCCACCGCCGCATTCGTGCCGGATGAAACGCTGGCGGAGCGGGTCATGGCCGCCACCGGCGGCGCGGGCGTGAATGCCGCGGTTGAAGTGACCGGCAGCGCGAAGGCACTGCAGCAGGCGCTCGAATACATCGCCTGGGAGGGGCGCATTTCGCTGCTCGGCTGCACACGGATTTCGGATGTGCCGATCGATTTCTACAAATATGTCCACCGCCGCGGAATCACGCTCATCGGCGCGCATACTTCGACCCGGGCGAAAACCGAGTCGGCGCCGGGACGCTGGACCGAACAGGACGATTACCGGACCTTCCTGAAACTGGTCGCGGCAGGCCGGCTGAAGATCCGTCCGCTGATCTCCGAAATCGTCTCTCCGGAACGGGCGCCGGAGGTTTACGCGCGTCTGGCGGACGATCCGAAGGTGCCGCTCGGCATCGTGTTCGACTGGGCGAAAATCAGGTGAGGCGAATCATGGTGATTTCAGACGGGACGGCTTCTTCGCCGGAGGAGCGGCTGGAAAACGCCCGGCGGGAGGCTCAGACGCAGATCGCTTCCGGGCTGATCCAGGGGGCTGTCATCGCCGTCGCGGGCGGTCCCGCCGCCGCGGCGGGGCTCCAGTGCGTCCACCCTGCGGAGAAGCCGATGACGGTGCACTCCCGCTTCGACATCGCTTCGGTCGGCAAGGTGTTCACGGCTGCCTGCTGCGCTTTGCTGGCGGCGGACGGGGAGCTGGAGCCGGACGCGCCTTTCACCAGATATCTGCCGGAACATGTTCTGGGGAAAAGCTGCAATATTACGGTCCGGGATCTTGCAATGCACGCGGGCGGATTCGACAACAGCAAACCGTATGATTCGGATGACGTCGAAATTTTCAACCGGGAGCTTTTCGGCAAGCGTCCCGTCCGGCCGCGCCTGGAGGCTTTCGAGTATGCGTGTTCGAATTTCATTCTTCTCGGAAAAATAGCCGAACGGATTTCCGGGACGGATCTGGACACGCTGGCCCGGGAGCGCATCTGGAAGCCGCTGGGGATGGACAGGACGCAGTGGCTCCCGCCGGGGGACGGCGACGATGAAGTCGAACACTGGTTCCCGAACCGTCCCGCCGGCCGGCACAACGACGGCACCTGTTATCTGTGTCCGTTCCCGCTCGGGAGCGGCAGCTGTTTTTCAACCGCGCGGGATCTGCTTTTATTCGCGCGGGATATTCTCGAGCGCGGCCGCTTTCCCGGCGCGTATTATGACCTGATTACGAGTTGCCGGTTTGCGAAGAACGGCATCCGGCGCAGTTTCGGGTGGGATATGACGGACTCCCTGCGGCCGAGGGGGCTTTCGGCCGGAACGATTTTCCACTCCGGCTGGACGGGGCAGACGCTCTGCATCGACCCCGCAACAAAGTTCGCCGCCGTCGTTCTGACCTCGCGGACGGGGGATCATGAGGAAGCCCGCGCCGGGAGAAAGCGCATCATCGAAGCGCTGTATGGAACCCCGCCCGTTTGAGGCGCGGAATGTTTTCCGTTTCGGAGTGATCAATTACTAAGGGGATAGTATGTTAATGCCATCGAAATATTAACAATGGAGGAAATCTATGAAGGAAGTCGGGAAGAATCGCCGGGTTCTGGTTCTCGGCGGCACGGGGGCGATGGGGGTCTATCTGGTGCCGGAGCTGGCGTCGCTGGGCTGCACAGTCCGCGTGGTTTCGCTGGATGACGTCGTGTCGAACGATCCGAACGTCTCCTATGTCAGGGCCGATGCGCATGACATCGGGTTCATGGAGAAGCTGCTGGCGGAGAAGTTCGACGCGATCGTCGATTTCATGATCTATTCGACGGAGGAGTTCCGCTGCCGGCACGAGCTTCTGCTGAAGAACACCGGACACTACATTTTCCTGTCGTCCTACCGCGTGTACAGCGGCGGCGTTCCGGTGACGGAAGAGACGCCGCGGCTGCTGGACGTATCGGAAGACCGGGAGTTCCTGGCGACCGAGGATTACTCCCTTTACAAAGCGCGCGAGGAGGACATCCTGCAGAACTCCGGATATGAAAACTGGACGATCGTCCGCCCGGCCATCACCTATTCGAAGTTCCGTTACCAGCTGGTCACGCTGGAGGCGCCCGTCCTGATCGCGCGGGCGCTGGCGGGACTGCCGGTCGTGCTCCCCCGCGAGGCGCTCGCCGTGCAGGGGACGATGAACTGGGCGGGAGATGTGGCCCGGATGTTCTCACGGCTGCTGTTCAATCCGGCGGCCGTGCGCGAATGCTTCACGCTGGCCACCGCCGAGCACCACGCCTGGGGCGAGATTGCGGAGTACTACAAAGAGATCATCGGCTTGGAATATGTCGCCGCCGATACGGAAGATTACATAGGAATCATGGGCGGAAGCTGCTGGGCCCGCTACCAGCTTAATTACGACCGGATGTTCAACCGGGTCGTCGACAACTCCAAACTTCTGCGCGTGACCGGCCTGAGGCAGGAGGAACTTATGCCGCTCCGGCAGGGGCTCGAGCGGGAACTCGCCGCCCTGCCGCGGAACACCGTCTGGCCGGATGCCGGCGCGGTCTGGAAACGCATGGACGATTATCTCAAAAAACACAGGAGCTGAATGTTATGGAAAAGATCAGAATCGGTCAGATCGGCATTTGCCACGAGCATGCGGCAGGCAAGATGCATACGCTGCGGCTGCTGCCGGAGGTGTTCGAGGTCGTCGGCGTCGTCGACGACCGCGGTTCGGCTGCGGCGCAGTTCCCGAGCGGCGACCTGACGCCTTATGACGGTCTCCGATGGATGAGCGAAGAGGAGCTGTTCGCCGTGCCGGGACTCCGGGCGGTCGTCATCGAGACGCCCAATCTGGAGCTGGTTCCGACGACGTTCCGCTGCCTCGAACACAATCTGCCGGTCCACATGGACAAGCCCGGCGGCGACGACCTCGCGGCATTCGACCGTCTGCGGCAGGGGTTCGAGGAGCGGAACCTGCCGTTCCAGATGGGCTATATGTTCCGCGGCAACCCGGCCATGCAGTGGATTCTCGACGCGGCCCGGAAAGGGTGGCTCGGGGAGATCTTCGAAGTGCAGGCGAGCATGAGCCACAACTACGGCGGGGAGGAGTATCAGGCATACATCGGCCGCCTGCCGGGCGGAATCATGTTCAATCTCGGCTGTCACCTGATCGATTTCGTCATTTCGCTGCTCGGGCGCCCGTCCGGCGTCACTCCGTTCCTGAAGTCGGCGCCGGGGGACCCTGACCGGATTCTGAACAACTGCGTGGCCGTGCTCGAATATCCGCACGCGACGGCGACGCTGCGGGCGTGCAGCCGCGAGGCCGGCGGTCTCGACCGGCGGCTGAAAGTCTGTGGAACGAAGGGTTCGGTCGATCTCTGCCCGCTCGAACGGTTCGACGGGCAGCCGCTCGAGATGAAGCTGTTTCTGGCGGAAGGCAATGACACGTTCGCTTCCGGCGCCCATACGCTTTCATTCGGTCCCGTGCGCGACCGCTATGAAACGCAGCTTCTCGAGCTGGCCCGGATGGTTTCCGGGGAGATTCCGAATCCCTGCGACCGGCGGCACGACACGCTTGTCGAAGAGGTGCTGCTCGCCGCCTCCGGCTGCATGCAATATCAATCACGGAGATGAATGACATGAAACGAACCTTTCTGAATCAGTCCCATCCGGTCGTCACCGGAATTTTCTGCGGGCAGACTCCGGCGGAGCTGATCGCCGAAGCGCGGAACTGCGAATTCGAGGGCGCGGACGGCATTGCCGTCGAGCTGCGCGACCTGAAGGCCGAATACCGCAACGCCGAATCGCTGAAAAGCGTTGTCGACGCGGTGAACCTGCCGTTCATGTTCGTCTTTTACCGCAACGATACGCAGCAGAATCTGGACGACGACGCACGGCAGGAGGTGCTGCTCGCCGCCGCCGATGCCGGAGCCTCGGTCATCGACGTGATGGGCGACCTTTACGACCCGTCGCCGATGGAGCTCACCCGCAATCCGGCCGCCGTCGACAGACAGAAGCGGCTGATCGACCGGATTCACGCCAAAGGCGCCGACGTGGTTATTTCGTCCCATATGCAGTGTTCGCGGACGGCGGAACAGGTGCTGGAGCACCTGCGTGAAGTCGAATCGCGCGGCGCGGATATCGTGAAGATCGTGACCGCCGTCAACACCGATGAGGAACTGGCCGAGGCGTTCCGCACGACGCTGATGCTGAAACGGGAGCTCAGGACACCGTTCATCCACCTCTGCAACGGCGCTTACAGCCGCCCGCACCGTTTCATGGGGCCGGCGCTCGGCGTTTCGGTCCTGTTCGCAGTGTCGCACTACGAGCCGCGATACGGCATGGGCCAGCCGACGGTCCGCGCCTTGAAGACCGTTCTCGAAAATATGCGCTGGAACATCAACGACCTGAAATAGCGAAAGGAGCCGCCCATGGAAAAACGTCTGATCGGAAAGGTCGCCCTCGTCACCGGTTCGAGCGGGGTCATCGGCCCCGCGATCGTGCGCCGCCTTGCGGCGGAGGGAGCGGTCGTGGCAGCGACCGACCGTTCGCTTGAAACGGCGCGGGCGGTTGCGGATGAAGCGGCTGCATCGGGTGGGGAGGTCCGGGCGTTCGCGCTCGACGTGACCGATGCGGCGCAGGTCGATTCTGCGTTCGCCGCAGTGGAGGCCGGACTCGGCCCTGTCGATATTCTGGTGAACAACGCCGGTTTCGTCCGGAAAAGCTCCGACCCGTTCCAGCTGGTGGAAGAGGAGCTCTGGAGCCGGATTCTCGATGTGAACCTCGGCGGCGTCATCCGCTGCTGCCGCCGGGTGCTCGGCGGAATGATCGCGCGCAGATACGGCAAAATCATCAATCTCGGCTCGATCGCCGGCGTCTCCGGGCTGCCGGGGTGGGCGGATTACGCAGCCTCCAAAGGCGGCGTAATCGCCTTCAGCAAGACGATTGCAATGGAGGCCGGGGCGCATGGAGTCACCGTCAACTGCGTTTCGCCGGGCATGATCGGCGTGGAGTCGGGGGAGAACCGGGGAACCTGGCTGGGACGCTCCGGCACCGGGGAAGATGTTGCCGGGGTGATCGCTTTTCTGGCCTCTCCCGAAGCGGATTACATCACCGGCTGCAATTATATGGTGGACGGCGGCCGGGTGGTCGGTCCGAAAAACGCTTCATGGAATGAATGACCGGAAAATGGAAAGTGCTGGAAATATGGAATTTAAAGGGAAAACCGCGATTGTGACCGGCGCCGCTTCGGGGATGGGGCTGCTTTCCGCCCGGAAGCTGGCCGAAGGCGGCGCGAGCGTCGTGCTCTGCGACGTGAACGCCGAGCGGGTCGAAGCCGCGGCGGAGGAGATCCGCCGGAACGGCGGAAAAGCCTTCGCCGTCAAAGTGGATGTCCGCCGTTACGAGGAGGTTGAGGCCGCCGCGAAGTTCACGGTGGAGAGCTGCGGGCGGATCGATATCCTCATCAACTGCGCGGGCGGTTACTGCGGGCGGATCTTCGGCCGTTCCGAGAGTTTCAAGGATCTGCCGGTCGAGGTCCTCGAGTGGGGGGCCGACGTCAATTTCAAGGGGCCGATCTGGTTCTGCCGCGCCGTGTTCAACACGATGGCGGAGCAGAAGGGCGGCGTCATCATCAACCTCGGTTCGATCGACGGGGTGACCGGCGGGGCCGTCGTCTACGGCGCGGCCAAGGCGAGCATGATCGGGCTGACGAAGTCGCTGGCGATTCTCGGCGCGCCGTACAATATCCGCGCCTGCTGCGTGTCGCCCGGCCCGGTCCTGACCCGCCCGGCGATGGCCGGCATGGCGACTTTGCTGAAGCGCGCCGCCGAGCCGGCCGAGGTGGTGGATCTGATCCTCTACCTCTGTTCGGAGAAGGCCGCCTTCATCACCGGCAGCAACTATCTGATTGACGGCGGCCGCGCCTGCGGCGGAGCCTGCTATATTGAAAAGGAGTGAGTTTTTATGAATGCGATGCTGATTGACGCCGGCGGCCGCCTGGCGAAAACCGTTGTCCCGGACCCTGTCCGCAGGGAGGGGGAAGTTCTGATCGAGGTCCATGCCGCCGCCGTGAACCGCGCCGACCTGATGCAGTGCGACGGCAATTATCCGCCGCCGCCGGGCTGGCCGGAGTGGCCCGGGCTCGAGGTCGCCGGGGTTGTGCTTGAGACGCCGGATTCCTCGCGCTTCAGGCCCGGCGACCGGGTCTGCGCGTTGCTCGGCGGGGGAGGGTATGCCGAAAAGATCGCCGTTCCGGAGGGGATGGTTCTGCCGGCTCCGGACGGGCTCTCGATGGAAGAGGCGGCGGCCGTCCCCGAAGTGTTTGCGACCTCCTATCTTAATTTCGTGATTGAAGCCGGGATGAAGGCCGGGGATACGGTGTTCGTTCAGGCCGGGGCGAGCGGGCTCGGCATCGCCGCGATCCAGCTTGCGAAGTGCGCCGGATGCCAAGTCGTCACTACGGTCGGCACGCCGGAGAAGGCCGCTTTCGTCCGTGCGCTCGGGGCCGATGTCGTCGTGAATCACCGGACGGACGACCTCGGCGCGGCGCTCGATGCGAACCCGCCCGACATTGTGCTCGACTGCGTCGGCGGCTCGGAGTTCGGGGCGCTTTTCACGAAAATGGCGATGCGCGGACGCTGGATTCAGATTGCGGCGCTCGGCGGCGCCCGTTCGGAGATTTCGCTCGATACGGTGTTCCGCAAGAATCTCCGGCTGATCGGCAGCACGCTGCGGAGCCGCACGAACGAGATGAAACGTGAAGTGCTGCGTTCCCTGGAGCGCGAGTACTGGCCGAAGTTCGCGTCCGGCGCGATCCGTCCGGTCATTTTCCGCGTTCTGCCGCTCGAAGAGGCGGCCGGGGCGCACGGAATCCTGCGCCGCCGCGAGAACATCGGCAAGGTGGTTCTTCGCGTCCGCTGAGTTCCGGCAGATCGATTTTTCGGGATGTTTTGCCGAAGAGAGGATTGCATTTTCCTTTTTTGCGATTACACTAAAAGGATGACAATTTTTTACGTCTTCCCATAGGGAAGCGGGCAACTATCTGGAAAGACATGGGATTATGAGCGGAAAAGTGATCGGCGGAGCCGTGATCGGCTACGGCGGGATGGGGGGATTCCATTCCGAAAAGATGCAGAGTGTGGACGGAGTCGAGCTGCTCGGCGTGTACGACATCGACCCCGAACGGAACGAACTGGCGGAGAGCAGGGGCATCCATGCTTATCCGTCGCGCGAGGCGCTGCTGGCCGATCCGAAGATCGGGCTCGTGACGGTTGCGACGCCGAACGACGTTCACAGGGAGATCGTGATCGCCGCGCTCGCGGCCGGCAAGAACGTGATCTGCGAGAAGCCGGTCGCGATGGACAGCGCGGAGCTTGAGGAGATGATCGCCGCCGCGAACAGATACGGCCGGCTTTTCACGGTTCACCAGAACCGCCGCTGGGACGAGGATTATCTGACCATGCGGAAGATCGTCGAGGCGGGCGAGCTCGGCAATGCGTACCGCATCGAGTCGCGCGTGCACGGTTCGCGCGGCATTCCGGCCGGCTGGCGCGAAGAGAAGGCGCACGGCGGCGGCATGGTGCTCGACTGGGGCGTGCATCTGCTCGACCAGATGCTGACCATGATGGGGGACCGCAAGCTGCTTTCGGTCTATGCCACGATGACCAATATCACGAATGACGAGTGCGACGACGGCTTCACCGCGCAGGTGAAGTTCGAGAACGGTCCGGAGTGGATCGTCGAAGTCGGCACCTGCAACTATATCGAAATGCCGCGCTGGTACGCCTTCGGCGACAGCGGTTCTCTGATCATCCGCAACTGGGATTGCGACGGCGAGATCGTGAAGATCTACAACCGCGGCGAGGACGATGTTCCGCCGGTGCTGGCCGGCGCCGGCCTGACCCGGACCATGGCGCCGCGCAATGAGCAGACCGTCGAGAAGTTCCCGATTGAAAGGGTCAAGTCGGACTGGGCCGAATATTACAGGAACGTGATCGCGACCCTGAACGGAAAAGCGGAGATCGTGGTTACCCACGACCAGCTCCGCCGTTCGATGAAGCTGATCGAAGCGGTCTTTGAATCTGCCCGGAAGAACGAAGTCGTCAAGTTCTGAAGCGCTCCGGGCGGCATCTGACGCCGCCCGTCCGCCCGATTGCTGCTCTGGCTGCCGCTCGGGTTCGCCGCCTTTACGCGCGTGCGGAGGTGCCGGCCACTTGCCGCCACACTTTTTCGCAACGGCCGCAATGGCGGCAGTCCGTCGCGCAGTCGGCGGCGGTTCCGAACCAGTCGCCCGGAAAGCGGCGGTTGTCGATCCAGCTTTCGCGCCCGAAAAGGCTCGAAAAGTTCGGTTCCATCAGCATTGTCAGGTTTCCGTCGAACCGGCCGGAGGCATAGGCCCCGATCACCATGCGCGGCCGGTCGTGCTGCCGCGTCGCCAGCTTGACGACGTCCACCAGGCCCTCATAGCATCGGATGTCTTCCGGCCGGATCCACGAACCTTTCAGGAATTCGATTCTGCGGACCGGGTCGCGGTAATAGGGCCAGCAGATCGTCGGGTCGGAGTGTTCCGGCGACGTTCTGCGGGCCGCCGCTTCGGCGGAGTGCGCGACGAAGTTGTCGTGAAAGGTCTGGGCCGGGCAATTCCGCAGACAGCCGCTGTTGGCCAGCATGCAGAGCTTCCAGCCGCGTTCGCGGCAGCGGTCGGCGAATTCGCGGACCCGCCCGGGGTTCCGCTGGATATCCCGGCGGATGTAGAAGCTGTCGAACCGGCCGTCGAGATAGTCGAGTGCCGACAGCGAATCCAGCCGCATGTTGATCGAGGCGCGCCGCTCAATGCCGGGAGCGGCCTCCCGGAGCAGCTCCGCAATGAACACCGAGGCGGTCGTAACGATCTCCGGCAGCAGCCCGAGCGAGTCGAGCCGCTCGAGAATGCCGCACACCTCCCGCTCCAGCTTCTCCGAAACGGCATCGGCGCCGTAACAGTTTGCGTTGAAGAGCAAGTCGAGTTTGACGCCGAGTCTGCGGATCTTCCGCAGCTCGTTTTCGAGCCGTTCCTGCGCGCCCCAGTCCGTCGCGGGTGCGTTCGGGCGGCCTGACGGCTGTCCGCTCCAGGAGAAGTAGACTTCCGCAACGGCTTCACGGTAGTCGGTCACCACGGCGGAAAACGGTTCGCCGCCGGGCGCATCCCGGTAGCCGATGGCGAATTTCATATGCCGGAAACTCCTTCCTGCAGGCGTTCCGCCGCTGTTTTCAGTTCCCCGAGAAGCTGTTCCGCTGTGCGGCCTGCCGGAATGGAGCCGTGAAATCCGAGGGAGAAACGGCCGCCGCACGGGATCGCCGCATACAGCTCCGAATCGCCTTCGCGCCGTTCGGCGTGTCCGGCCCGGCGGCAGTCGTCGAGCATGCGCCTGAAGGCTTCGAGACTGCCCCAGAGCGGAGAACCGAATTCCCGGAACGGATATTTCCGCTCGAATCCGGCCGCGTCGAATTCCCCGAACGCCTGAAAACAGAGCCCGGTCACGGTGCTGTACGGCGGAAACAGAAATGACAGCGGCCGCTGTATCTGTCCCGGCCGGTCGGGCGACATGCGCAGCCGGCAGAAGATTTCGCAGCCCGAGAGTTCGCAGAACGTCAGTACCGCATCGGGAAAGCATCCGGAAAGCCGCGGCAGCTCCCGTTCGGCCGCCGCAAGGAGCGAGCCGCGCCGCTGACCGGCCAGCAGCTCGCCGGGTGCTGAGCCGAGCCGCAGCTTTCGAGCCGCGTCCTGCTCCAGATAGTGACGCGCCCGCAGCGTGCGCACGAGATTGTAGGCGGTGGGGCGCTTGAGGCCGAAGGCATCGACGATTTCGCCCAACCGGACTCCTTCCGGGCGGTCGGAGACGAATTGAAGAATATCCAGCGCCTTCACCACCGAGTTGACCAGATCGGAATTCGGCATGATTCGGATGAATCCTTTTTTTGACGTAACATAACCCGCGGCGGCCGAAAATGCAAGAGGTCAGTCCACATCGCTCGATCCGGTCCGGTCCGGACGGAAGACGGTTCCCGCGGCGTATTCCGGGGGCGTGGACCAGTCGACCGACCATTGCGGGCGCCGCCGGAATTTCTGCCGGAACGAGTTTTGCAGCACGCCGCGTGTTTCGAGGCTGATCATGCAGGCGCGCGTGCACCCGCGCGAGCCGCAGACGGCCTGTCCGGTGTTGTACAGATTCCGCGGCTTCCGGTAAAACGGGCTCCAGCTGCCGGGTTTGGTCGGCGCTCCCCACTCCATGTACGGCGGCTTCTGCTCCGTCTCCGCCGGGGCCGCGCCGCGGAAGGTCATGTCGCATCTGGCCATATCGAGGTCGGACCACTCGACTTCCCGTCCGGCCAGCGTGGTTTTTACAGTCCGATCCGTCGGAAAACAGCCGCCGGGACACGCTTTCACGCATGCCATGCAGCGGTTGCAGAGCTGCGGTCCGTTGTAAAGCGGGTCCGGCTGGAGCTCGACGTCGGTCAGCACGATGCCGACGCGGCAGCGCGGGCCGAACTGCGGCGACAGGAACATTTTCGAAAATCCGATTTCACCGAGCCCGCACAGAAACGCCGCGATCCGGAGCTGGATCATGATGTCCGGCTGCGGTTTGCCGGGCGCGACCGGACGGCTGTAATTCCGGATCGCATATCCGTCCGCATCGATGCCGCGCCAGTCGCTCTGGTGTCCCATCGGGATCGCCTCGTATCCCTGGTCTTCGATGAATTTGCTGAGGTTGATCACGGTCATCGGCATATAGAGATAGGTAATGCCGCCGTAACCCATGGCGGAGTAGTTGCTGAAGTAGGTCCCTTCCTCAATGCCGCGCAGACTGCCGCGTTCGACTCGGAACACCATGCCGATAATCGATTTGCATTCCGGCATGATCTGTTTCGGGTCCATCTGCAGCGGCGCGGTTGCCCAGCGGTCGATGCTGCCGATGCCGACCGCGTCCGCACCGAATTCCAGTGCTTTGCGTTTGACTGTCTCTGCCGCTTCCGCCGGATCGCCGAAATCATATTCGTTGAAGTTCCGCGTCATGATCGCCATGGAATGAGGCTCCTTTTTAATTTTTTGTCATTAATGATGAATTATTATTTATCTATATTAATTATACCGCATTCCCGGATGAAAGTCAAGAGCGGAAACGACAGACCGGATGGAAAAGTTCCGGTTTGCCCGCCGTATGGCACAGGATGAAAAAAACGGATTTTTATGAAAACTGCCGTTGACTTACAGTAACTCTAATGTTTATCTTAGTGGATAGCGAGGCCGGAAATGAGTCTGCAGGACACGACCAGCCGGATCCACACGACGTATTTCCGGCGCATGGCCTTGATAGACAGGCATGGCCGGTCTTTAACAACAGGAGGATCGAAGATGAAAAAAGGGTCAATGGCATTGGCGATGGCGGCTGCCGTTTTCGGCGCTTGCGGCTGCTCGGCGGAAGAGGCGGATACGGTGAAAGCGGAGGCGGAACCGGGAAAGATTCTGGTCGCCTATTACTCTTACAGCGGCAATACGCGGTTTGCGGCCGAACAGATTCAGAAGGCCACCGGCGGTACGCTCTTTGAGATCAAGCCGGTCAAACCGTATCCCGCCGATTACAACGCCTGTGTCGATCAGGCGAAAAGCGAGATCAGAGCAGGCGTTAAGCCGGAACTGGCGGAAAAGGTTCGGGAGTTCGACAAGTATGACGTGATCTTCGTCGGCACGCCGAACTGGTGGAGCACGATGGCTCCGCCGGTCCTGACTTTTCTGTCGAGCTGCGATTTCAGCGGGAAGACCGTGATCCCGTTCGTGACGCACGGCGGCGGCGGGATGGCGCGCTGCGAAAGCGACATGCGGAAAGCCTGTCCGGCCGCGGCGTTCGGCAGGGGCGGAGCGTTTTCGGGCGGAAGCATAAGAAATTCCGCCGAGGCGCTGGCCAAATGGGCCGGAGAGGTCGTGACCGTCAGGAAATAAGATGCAGAAAAGCGAAAAAAGGAAGACGGAGCGCGAAGTCATCTCTTCCTTTTTTCATGTCGTCAGTTCGGAGCGAAAAACGCTGTGCGGCGGGATCAGATTTCAATCAGCTCGTAAGCCCGCGTGCCGAGCCCGATCTTCTCGGAGTGTTCCAGCTGGATTTCCCAGTTTGTGACGGGAGAGACATCCTTGAAATGGTCGTGATGGCTGCTGCCGTGTTCCGCGAGGATGCTGTCGGGGTTCGGTGCGCGGCTGTTCACCGCATCCGCACACGCCTGGTCCAGCGCGACCGGGTCGAAAGAAGCGAACATGCCGATGTCCGGCACGATCGGCACATCGTTTTCGGGGTGGCAGTCGCAGAACGGCGAGACATCCATCACGATGCTGATGTGGAAGTGCGGCCTGCCGTGGACGACGGCGAGGGCGTACTCGGCCATTTTGCGGTCCAGAAGTCCGGCCTGCTGCCCCCAGGACGGCAGGACGGCGTCTTTCGGGCAGACGCCGATGCAGCGCCCGCAGCCGACGCATTTCGCGTGGTCGATCTCCGCCTTGCCGTCGCGGAACATCGGCGCGCCGTGGGCGCAGATGCGTGCGCAGGCGCGGCAGCCGATGCAGCGCTCGCGCTCCACGGCCGGTTTGCCGTCGCAGTGCTGCTCCATTTTACCGGCGCGGGAGCCGCAGCCCATGCCGATGTTTTTGATGGCGCCCCCGAAGCCGGTCATTTCGTGTCCCTTGAAGTGATTCAGCGAGATGAAGATGTCGGCGTCCATGACGGCCCGTCCGATCTTCGCTTCGCGTACGAATTCGCCGTTCGGAACGGGCACCGCGATGTCGTCGGTTCCCTTGAGCCCGTCGCCGATGATGATGTGGCATCCCGTCGAATAGGGGGTGAATCCATTGATGTAAGCAGTCTCGATATGTTCCAGCGCATGCTTGCGCGAACCGACGTAAAGCGTATTGCAGTCGGTCAGGAACGGTTTGCCGCCGCGCGCCTTGATCTCATCGGCGACGGTGCGGGCGAAGTTCGGCCGCAGGAACGACAGGTTGCCGGCTTCGCCGAAATGAATTTTGATTGCGGCGAAACGATCCTTGAAATCGATTTCGTCCATTCCGGCCCGTCTGATCAGGAACGCCAGCTTCTGCTGAAGATTCCTGCCTTCCGGCCTGACTCTCATATTGGTGAAATATACGTTTGCTTTTTTCATGATCCCGGTTACTTCGTTGCAGTCTTATAAAATACTTTGTTTTGCGCTCATTTGCAAGTCAGAACCCGAAGTCCGGCCGGGAACGTGATGGTTCGCGGTGTCCTGTTCACCGGGGGCGCACCGGATTCAGGCACCGTCGCGCCGGGCGTCCGCCGATAAAAAAAACCGGCCCTGCGAAAAGGGCCGGTTCCGAATTCCTTATTGATGGGGGATGCGCTATTCTCCCGAAACGGAGACGGCATTTCCGGTTTGCTGATTTCGTGCGCCGCAGCTTTTTCTGGCCGCGGTGACTCTCTCCGAGGCGGCATGAAGTGCTTCCGCAATTTCTTCCCGTACCAGTCTGGCGATCCTTTTGTTCAGCTTTTCTCTGGTCGACATGTTTTGTTCCTTTCGTTGTTTTTGTTACGGCAAAGAACAATCGCATTGCGCGAACCGTTACCACTACTTATATACGGATTTTCCGGAAAATCAAGTACCCGGGACGATTTCGGCCGCTTCCTGCCGGGAAACGGCGGGGTCCCCTGGAAGATCTTTCATTTTTTCATCGCTTTTTTATATTCCAGGATTGCTTTTTGTGGAATAGAATATCATAATATGATATATGAAATAAAGCAGGAAAGCAGGTTTTGAAAAATGCTCGCCAAATATCAGGAAATCTCACATTTCATCCGGGAACAGATCCGAAGCCGGAAATGGGCGCCGGGGTCCCGGCTTCCGACCCGCAGCGAGCTGGTCAGGGAGTACGGCACGACCGTCATGACGCTGCAGAAGGCGATGGACGAACTGATGAACGAAGGGTTCATCGTCTCCGAAGGGAAACGCGGCACCTTCGTGTCGGCGATGCCGCCGAACCTGAGCACGTTCGCCGTGGTCTATCCCGCGGACCCCGATACCCATTCGGGATGGGACGAGCTCTGGACGATCCTTGGAGCGCGGAAGCGGCAGTTCGAGGAACAGCTCCGGCTGCGGTTCGAGTTCTATTATATCGGGCAGGGAAATCTGGAGTGTGAAGATTTCCGGCGCCTGGTCGGGGACGGTTGCAGCGGGCGGCTGGCCGGCGTGATCTTTCCGATGCTTCCGGCCGATTATATGGTTGCTCCTTTTCTGGAGGCCGGTCTCCCCTGCGTGGCTGTGACCCGCGACGAGGTGCCGGGAGTGAACACCGTATGGGTGGATTTCGCCGATTTCCTGCGCCGTTCCTGCGATACGCTGCTGGCATCCGGCGTCCGGCGCCCGGCGCTGATTTCAAACCAGCAGCTGCCGTTCGATTACGCCTCCGGCCTGAGCGGGTATGCGAAAGAGCGCGGCGTGCCGATCCCTCCCGGCTTTCTGCTCGGTGTATCGTTCGAGCGGAAACAGGAGGAGTGGAGCCGGAACGTCATTCGGCTGCTGCTTCAACAGCCTCCGGAGCTTCGCCCGGACGGGCTGATCGTCGCCAATGAAAACTTGAGCGGGCTTGTGCTGAATGTGCTGTACGAGCTCAATCTGCGCGTCGGCGAGGATATCCGTCTGGTTCAGCATACGAATTTTCCGTCGTCGCACCGGCCGATGGCGGGAGTTTCCCGGATCGGCTTCGACATCCGCGCCCTGCTCGAAGGCTGCCTGGATGAGCTGCGCCGTTGTCAGCGTACCGGAGAGGTCTCCCACTCGAAGCTGATTCCCGCCGTCGATGACTCTTCGCTTTCCGAATCGTCTGCGCCGGGCGTCCGGGCGTGACCGGGGGAGTTTCAGAATCTGGTTTTGTTTCGTCCGCTTCGCCGCGGGAGCCGGAAGGGCATTTCCTCCCCCTCCGGTCCTTCTTTGCGTTTCGGCGATGGCGGTTTACTGCCAGCCGCCGGCGTCGGCATCCGGCGTCTGGTAGAGCTCGCAGAGCTTCTTTTTCTCGACGATGCCACCGGTCTGGTCGGATTCCGGCGGCGGAAGCTCCCACTTCTTATCGGGGAAGACCGGCGTGTGGAAGCTGTTCTGCCCGATGTTTTTCGTCTTCTCCTGGAATTCCATGCAGCTGCGGATGCACCCTTTGGCGCCGCAGACCGCGAAGTATCCGGTGTGGGCGAGGATCTGCCTGTAGTACGGGATGACGCAGCGCCCCGGATATTCGGGATTCTCGCGCCCCCAGTCGCCGCCCGCAAGCGTGTAGCCGATTTTGTAGGCGGTTTCTTCGGACATGGTCGTCTTCGTGATGTCGAGATTGAAGCCGGGCAGGAACCGCTTCAGGAACGGCGACGCCTTGTAGTTGATGCCGTGGTGGGTCGCGGTGCAGCGGCCCATGTGGACGTCTCCCCACTCGTATTCGCGCCCGTCGATATGGATTTTCACGGTCGGAAGCTCGCCTTTGTCCGGGATGGCGCAGCCGGGACAATCCTTCACGCACTTCATGCAGCGCTTGCAGAGCGTGCCGGGCTCCAGGATCGGGTCCGGTTCGAGCTCCGCGTCGGTCAGGATGTTGCCGATGCGGACCCGCGGGCCGAACACCGGATGGATGAAGACCTTGGACCAGCCGATTTCCCCGAGGCCGCAGGCCATTGCGGCGATGCGGATATTGAGCTGGACATCCGGGGCGGGACGGCCCGGCGCGACCGGTTCCGGATGGTTCGGGTAGGTCTCCGGCACGCCGGGATAGACCGGAACCGCCTCGTAGCCGTGATCCTCGATCATGCGCGCGACTTCATAGGTCAGCATCGGCCGGAACAGCGTGTTGAGCCGGTTGTAGGAATAGTAGGTGTAGTTCGGCCAGTAGGTTCCTTCCGTGATGCCGCGGTAGGTGCTGCGCGGAATCGGCTGGACGATCGAGATGACCGAACGGCAGTCCGGGAAGATGTTTTTCGGGTGCATGCGTTCGGGCGCTTCCGCGAAGCGTTCGATATTGGCCACGCCGAGGATTTCGACGCCGCCGCCGCCGGCTCCGAGGCGGGCGGCGAACTCCTTCAGTATCCGGCTGGTGAGTTTCGGGGTGTTCATGTTCAGATTCCTCCTTCCGCACGGCGGGCGGCTGTACACATTTTCCGTTTTCCGGCCGCGTCCAGCGCGGCAACGCAGGCGCGCGAGCAGACCGCACCGATCCGTTCGACGGTTCCGAACCGCCCGATGTCGGTGCGGATCGCGCCGTGGCGGCATTCGCGGCAGACGGCATCGTTTCTTCCGGTCCCGTCGAGCGCGCCGTACGGACACGCGTCGACGCAGGCGCGGCATCCGCGGCAGGGGTCGTCCTCCGCCGCCCGGTCCGGCTCGAAGGCGAAGTCGGAGAGCAGAAGCGCAAACCGCTGGAGCGGACCGTATTCCGGAGTCAGAAAGAGGCCGTTCCTGCCGATTTTTCCGAGTCCGGCCGCTTCAGCGGCGAATTTCCAGTCGACGTAGACGTTCGGCGCCGGGCGTTCTTCCGAAACCGGCACTCCGAGCGGCTGCCGGTCAGCCGCTTCGACATCGTAGCCGAACATCGGGACCGCCTCGTACCCCTGGGTTTCGACCCAGATGCCGAGATCGTAGGTCGTACGGGCCAGATAGTTGTCCTCGAGCGAGACGAAACCGAAATGGCGGAAGGAGGCGGCGGTTTTCCGCTCCTGCCGTTCCAGGCCGCGCAGTGTGCCGCGCGGAATCCGCCGCCCGATGACGATCATGCTCTCCGCCTGCGGGAAGATTGCGAGCGGATTGTGTGCAGGCGGGAGTTCCCGGAACGCCGCGATCGGAGCGATGCCGATCAGGTCCGCGCCGAAGTTCCGCGCCTTTTCTTTCAGCTCTGCCGTGTTCATATCTGCTTCTCCTGCGCGACGGGGCCGATGCTCCAGACGCTGCGTTTGCGGAATTTGTGTTCGTACCGGCCGGTGATTTTGTTTTCGAGGGCGACGAGGCATGCCCGCCCGCAGGCGGCGGCATAGCGGTCAGCGCGGTCGGAGCGCCCCGGCCATGTGTAGGCGCCGTTCCGGCACCCGGCGCAGACGGATTCATCGAGACGGAAGTTCCGGCCCTCTCCGGCTTCGCTCAGGGCGCCGAGCGGACAGCTTTCAAGGCAGGCGCGGCATCCACGGCAGAGGCCGGTCTGCCGCGGATGGTCCGGCTCGAAGGCGAAGTCGGTCAGGATCAGCGCGAACCGCTGGCGATGTCCGTATTGCGGGGTCAGGAAAAAGCCGCCTTTGCCGATGCTGCCGAGTCCGGCCGCTTCTGCGGCGGCCTTGTAGTCGGGTTCGAAGGCGTCGTCCGGATTCCGGTGGGCGAGGAAGGGAATCGCCTCGACGCCGGCGTCTTCGAGAAAGCAGGTCAGATGGTAGACGGTCCGCGACAGGAACAGGTCCTCCATCCACGAGAAACCGTAGGTCTGGTAGGTCGAACCGAAGTTCGTTCCCTCTTCGACGCCGCGCAGCGCGCCGCGCAGGATGCGATGACCGACGACGACGACCGATTTGACCCGGTCCGACACCGTTTCGGGCCGGTTCCGCTCCGGCAGATGCGCGAACGCTTCCGCCGAGGCGATGCCGACCAGGTCGGCGCCGAATTTCCGGGCCGCCTGTTTGAGTTCCGAGGCATTCATCTCCCGATATCCTTCTGTTATTCCAGCGGGCAGCCGAGTGCGAATGAGATCGACTCTCCGCAGGATTTGGTTGCATCGATGAAGCGCGTCCGCAGTTCCGGCGTCCAGAGCGACGCATCTTCCGGCAGGATGACGCCGACCGCTCCGGCCAGCTCGCGGGATGCATTGAAGACCGGGGCTCCGACCGCTCCGGTGTTGCGGTCGAACTCCGCTTCCATGCGGGAAAAGCCGCACGCCCGGATCGTTTTGAGCTCTTCCCGGAACCGGGCCGGGTCCGTGATCGATTGTTCGGTTTTCCTGCTCCAGTCACACCCGGCAAGAAGTTCGTCGAGCGCTTCTTCCGGCGCATAGGCCGCGCAGATTTTGCCGCAGGCGGAGCGGTTGACGGGGTGAATCTGCCCGACGACGACACCGGCGTCCCCCGCGAACCGTTCCGGATATTCGGTCGCCACGATCAGCGAACGGTACCGGTACGGGGCGGTCAGGAACACCGGCCGTTCAAGTTCGCGGACGAGTTTCTGAAGATAGGGCCGCGCGATATTGCGCAGCTTGAGCTTTTTGAGCCGCATATTCGACAGATTCAGGATTTTGAGACTGATCCGGTATTTGCGGCTGCCCGGCGTCTGCTCGACGTAACCGGTGTCGGCCAGCGTCTTGAGCAGCCGGCAGACGTGACTGTTCGGCAGCCCGAAATGCTCGGCAAGCTCCTTGACTGAACACTCCTCGGCATCCGCCGCGAGATATTCGAGGATCGTGAATCCGTTTTGCAGGGTATTGTTCATTATTAAATTCCATATTTTAGAATTTGTATTAATATTATGACATAAAATAGAATTAAAAGCAAGCCGGAATTGTTTTTTTTATGATTTTTTTCGAATTTTGCCTTTTCGTTTCCGCAGCCGTTCCGCTGCGGCAGAGAAACGCCGGCAGAAAAAAAGACCCGGAATCGATGATTCCGGGTCCGCTTTGAAATGATATCTGTCGTGGTTCCGTCAGTTAGTTCCACAGTTCTCCGGTTTCGGCCCAGAAATAGCCGTTGCCGTCTGCGGCGGCGGAATCGGCCGGAATGGCCTGATTCGACCTGCCTTCGACATGTCCGTCGGCGAATCCGAAGTTGGCTCCCGAATTGTTGAGGTGGCGCCACACACCGTCCGGCGCATTGACCAGGCCGTCGCGTGCGAAGACGGTCGGGTCCTGATAACCGGTGGTCGGGTAATCGATGTCGCAGATCGCCATGCGGGCGCTCGGCCGCTTGATCCGGGTCGCCTTGGCTTTCTTCACGCAGTCGGTGCTGGATGCGTAGCCGGAGGAGTTGATCGCATAATGCCGGGTCCCCTTCGTATTGTCCCAGCGGACCGAGCTCGGGCAGGCGAACGGGCCTTTCGGCATCGAAGTGCCGTCGCTGTACCCTTTGACATAACAGTAATCCGTGAGCTCGATGCCGGGGGAGTAGAGCTGCATAAGCATGTCCTGCCATTTGCCGCTCCAGCTCGAGAGACCCGACAAATTGCGGTTCGACGCGGGAATGATGCCGTCGTTCATATCGATATACATCGCCATGTAGGTGCCGATCTGCTTGAGGTTGCTTGTACAGTTGATCTCCTTGGCGCGGCTGCGGGCCTGGTTCAGCGCCGGCAGCAGCATCCCGGCCAGAATGGCGATGATCGCAATGACGACCAGAAGCTCAATCAGTGTAAAATGCTTTCTTCTCATGATATTCCTCCCTTTGGTGACGGCTTTTGTCGTCGTTTTCATATTAACATGTTAATTCGAGATTATATTCTAATAACATTATAGTAAATTTATCCGAAAAAAGCAAGTGTGTTTTTGCAGAAAATCACTGTTTTTTTGAAAAATCTGGCAGAAAGACGAAATCAATTCCGAATTTCACTGATTTTCCCGCCGATGCCGGTCAGCTTCTCGATCAGGTTTTCGTACCCCCGGTAGATGACCTCCGCCGAATGGATCGTGCTTGTTCCCCGGGCACAGAGCGCCGCGATGACCATGGCCATGCCGGCGCGGATGTCGGGACTCGACATCGTGACGGCGTGCAACTGCGCCGGGCCGGTGACGACCACCCGGTGCGGATCGCAGACGATCGCGTTTGCTCCCATGCTGATCAGCCTGTCGGCGAAGTAGATGCGGCTTTCGAACATCTTTTCGAAGAACATGACCGTGCCGCGGCACTGGGTCGCGGCGACGATCGTGCAGCTCATCATATCCGACGGATACTGCGGCCACGGGCCGTCGGAGATCTGCGGGATATGGCCGCCGAAGTCGCATTCGACGGCGCGTTCCTGCCCGCCGGGCAGAAAAATATGATCCCCCCGGAGTTCCATGCGCACGCCGAGCCGCTCGAACACGCGGCGGAGCATCCAGTAATGGCGCACCTGCGTGCCTTCGACCGTGATCTCTCCGCCCGTGGCCGCCGCGAGGGCGAGGAAGCTGCCGGCTTCGATATGGTCGCCGACGACGCGGTAACGGCAGCCGTGCAGGCGTTCGACGCCCTCGATTTCGATGGTGTTGCTGCCGGCGCCGCTGATCCGGGCTCCCATCGCGTTCAGCAGCTCGGCCAGGTCGCGGACATGGGGCTCGCAGGCCGCATTGTAAAGCGTCGTCGTTCCGCGCGCGGCGGCCGCGGCGATCAGAATCTGTTCCGTCGCGGTGACGCTTGCCTCGTCCAGGAAAAGTTCGCGGCCGGAGAGCCCGGCCGGGGCGTCGAAGCGGTAGGTCTCCTCGCCGGACATGACCGCGCCGAGCTTGCAGAGTCCGTAGAAGTGGCCGTCGAGACGGCGGCGGCCGATCACATCGCCGCCCGGCGGGTAGAGCTCCGCCTTTCCGCAGCGGGCCAGCAGCGGCGCCGCGAAGAGGATGCTGGTCCGGTTCCGCGAACAGAGTTCGCGCGAAATCGAAGCGGTCCTGACGTCCCGGCAGCGGAAGGTCAGCGTATGGTTTTCAAAGCTGAAATCCGCGCCGAGTTCGCCGGCGATGTCGAGCATGGTCCGCACGTCGAGGATGTCGGGGACGTTGTCGAGAACGACCTCCTCGTCGGTCAGCAGCAGCGCCGCGATCATCGGCAGCGCCGCGTTCTTGTTTCCGCCGATCCTGACCCGCCCCGCGATGCGGGCGGACCCCTCCACTTTCAGACTCTGCATCGATGTTCCGTTCCTTTGGGTTTTGCAGTGAAGTATAGCCCGGAAAACCGCAATTTCAAGCCGCAACCCGTTTTTTTCGCGAGGGAAACTTGAAAATAGTCAGGACGGCTGTATGTTAAGGAGTGCCGAAAATCCATAAACAACAGGAATCTTCTATGAAATCGGAAGAAGCGACCACTTTCTGGCGGCAGTTTTTTGCCGCCGCCGACCGTATGCGCGAAATCGGGTCGAGCGATTACGAACAGCTGCTGGTGAACATGACCTTCAACCAGCTGCGGATGATCAAGATCGTGTATTTGTTGAACCGGGAGTTTCCGGAAGGCGTCACTTTGAAGGTGCTCGCCGAATCGCTCTCGATCACGCCCGCCGCCGCGTCGGAGATGGTGGACGCTCTTGTGCGCAAGGATATGCTCCGGCGCGACCATAATCCGCAGGACCGCCGCGCGGTTGCCATCAGCCTGGCTCCGACCAGCCGGCGCAAATTTCAGGAGTGTGAGCAGACGTTCGACCGGCTGACCGCCGGGTTTTTCGCGGAGTTGTCACAGGCCGAGAAGGAGGCTTTCGAAGCGACGATGACGAAGTTCCGCGAATACATCTTCGCCCACTGCGGCAAAGAAGAGTAAGAGCTTATCCCTGAATAAAGAATCGGCATCATGCCGATTTGGCTTATTCAGGGATAAGCTCTCAGCTTTCCGCCATACGGCATTTTCGGAGGGGCGTTCCGTTCCCCTCCTTTTTTTATTCCATGTTTCCCGGAGGCTGCGGCCGGCCGATTTTCGCTTTTTTTTTTGAATGCGTCTTGAATACATCGGCAGACGATGTATAATTAATGCAGAGGTACTAACTCAAAGGAGGTGTGCGATGGCGGTCAACAGCGATCTGATGCGGGGCGTTGCCGAGCCGGTGATCCTGAAGTTGCTGGCGGAGCGGACGATGTACGGTTATGAAATCATCAGGCTCGTGAACGAGCGGACCAACGGCGCATTCGAGTGGAAGGAGGGGACGCTTTATCCGTGTCTGCACCGGCTGGAGGAGCAGGGATTGATCGAGAGCTCCTGGCAGCTGGCCGGGGCGAAGCCGCGCAAGTATTATTCCATTACGCGGAAGGGGATTGCGGCGATGGAGGAGAAAGTCAGGGAGGCGAAGGAGTTCGTCGGGGCGCTCCATTTGCTGCTCGGCGCGGCGAACTGAAGGAGGGGGCTATGGACGGCAGGATCGAAGAGGTCGTGAAACGTTCGTCGGAACCGTTGAAGGACGATTGGGCGCTCGCGCAGGAGGTCGCGCAGGAGCTGCGCACGCACCTCGAGGACAAATGCGCCGAGCTGGAAGGGGAGGGGAATTCGCCGGAAGAGAGCGTGAAGAAGGCGATCGGGGAGTTCGGCGATCCCGACGAGATCGGCCGGGGGCTGCTCGGCGCGAATTTCCGCCGGATAAAACTGCGCGGCAAGCTGAAAGTCGTGCTGCGGATCTGCGGACTTCCGCTCCTGCTGGCCGCCGTCTGGGCGGCGGTCGATTTCAGCGTGCTTGCCGGTGCGGCGCGGTATTGCAGCGTTTCGACCGTAAACAATGAATTTTCCGTCAAATGCGACTGGGCGGCCCGTTTCTTCGGGCGGTTCGCCGGTTTCCGCAAGCCGGCCGGGGAACAGCCGCTCTGGAACGGCGGGGACGGTTTGAATGCCCGAAAAGCGGATGAGATGCGGCTGGAACTGGTGAACCGGCATCCGGACGATCCGGTCTGTCTGGCGAATTATGTGGCCGAGGTCATGGTGCGCGACAAGCGGCCGGACAGTGTGAAGGCTGTGAAGCTTGCGATCGGGCGGGAACCGGACAACGCGCTCTATCACCATCTGCTTTCCGCCCTGATAATCGAGGAAGCTTTCGAGGCGGACAGGACGGCAATGGAGGAGTGCGAGATCAAAGATCGCGCGAAGCTGGATGCCGCGAAGGCGGAGTACCTGCTCGGCCTGAAGTGCCCGTATTACCGGCTTTATATTCCCGAGAGGGGGCAGAGGGCGCGGTCGCAGTATGCCGGCAATGCATTCCATGCGCGCATGCAGCAGAAGGTGGAGGCGCTCATGCTGCCGATACCGGCGCTGCCCCGGCAGCGGAGCGTCGCCCGCGCGGCAATCTATTATCCGGAACTGCTGATAGAGGACGGCAGGCCGGAAGAGGCGGAGGCGCTTCTCGACCAGTGGTATGTCTATCCCGCTCAGTTGCTGGAGAGCGGCGACCTCCTGATTTCCATGCTGATTGTCGACACCATTCTGGAGCTTAATCAGAAGAAGCTCCCGGAGCTGTATGCCCGTGTCGGCAAGCCGGAAAAGGGAACGCGGATTGCCGCGAAGATTGCGGAGGCCAGGGCATCGATGGCGGCCTGGAAAGCGCAGCGCAAGGAGGCGGACGACCGGGCGCAGGAAGAGGCGGAGCGGTACGGCGGTATTTTTTCATCTGGTCTGCTCGTGCCGGGGATTTCGCTCACGGCCGAATATCTGCGTTCCGACCGCATCATGACTTACTGCATTCTGGACAGCCTCGTGCTGCTCTGCTTCACGGTGCTGGTTCTCTGCGTGGTCGGCTTTCAGGCGCTCTGCTGGGGCATCGGCCGCGTATGCGGGGAGAAGGGACATTTTCTGTGGCTGACGAAGCGCGAATACGGCAAACTCCTGCTGTACGGGATGCTGCTTCCGGCGGGACTCTACTGGCTCTGGCTGCACGCCGATCTTCTGAGCGGCAGGGGAGTCGGATACCAGGCCAATCTGGCCATGTTCTGCATCCAGTCGTTCGTTCTGGTCGTCGGGCTGCCGGTCTGGTTCCGGTTTTATCTCGGGCATATCCTGCTGCGCCGCTACCGGGCGCTGGTTCCGCCGGGGGAGGGGACGCGCCGCATCTGCCTGCCGTTCCTGACCTATGTGACGACGGCGATTCCGCTCTGGATCGTCTTCCTGCTCGTGGTCGGCGGCGCACTGCGCTTCGCGGCCAACCGGGAACTCCAGTACAACGTCGGGCGCGACCGTTCGTTCTTCGCCGGATTGTTCTCTCCGGCCGAGGATCACGTCGTTCAGGCTCTCCGGACCGACCTTGCGATCGGCCTCGACAAAGCCGCCGAACTGACCCGGGAACTGAAATAACGGCTTCCGCCGTCCGCCCGTTCCACGGCCGGAACGGGCGTTTCTTTGTTTTATGATAGTTTTCTTATTTTTTTTGATTGCTTATAGTTGACATATCAACAGTCATGATGTAAACTATATCCCGGAGAAACTTATGAACGCGATCGAACTGTACAGAGAGTTTCCGGAGACAGAGACCCGTGAGCAGCAGGCGCTCATGGGCGTATGGCACGTCGGGCAGCTGTTGAAAATCCAGGCCAGGCGTTTTTTCCGGGAGTATCTTTCCAGTGAGATGCAGTTCAATATCATGCTTCTGTTGAAGCATGCGGATCATCCGATGAACCAGCAGGAGCTCAGCGAGAAACTGCTGGTCGACAAGTCCAATCTGACCGGCGTCGCCGGGCGGATGGAGGCGGCGGGGCTGCTGATCCGCCGGGTCGATCCGCTGGACAGCCGGGCGTATCAGCTTGAGCTGACTTCGCGGGGCAGGAAGATCCTTGAACATGTGGAAATGCCCTATCGGGCTGAAGTGAAAAAGGTGATGGCGGATTTTTCGCCCGCGGAGCTCTCCATGCTGATCCGGTTTATGGAGAGAATGCGCAAGACACTCAATTCAGAGGAATGAAAATGGCGGAAGTCGAGATTCGTCCGCCTCGTGACGAGGCGGAAATGAGGCAATTGTGGCACTTGAACCATGCGGTGTTCTCCGAGGAGCTTCACCAGCACGAAGTTCATGACGACGGGCTCCTGATCGACAAGTTCCATGCCAAGAATCTCTACTTTGCCGGATGGGACAACGGCGAAGCGGTCGGCATGATCTGCGCGCACTGGAAGGAGCCGTTTTCGGCGGTCGAACGTTTCGGGGATGTCATGCGCCGGGCGATGGTTCCGGGAGTGACCGCCGAGTTGCGGCTCTTCGCGGTTCGTCCCGAATACCGCAAGACTCCGCTGGCGCCGCGGCTCGGTGCGACGATCTTCAAAAAGCTCGACGAAATGGGTTTCCGGCTGCTGATCATCTCCGGTATTTCCGAACAGAAAGAATTTTATGAACATATCGGTTTCAGGGCGGTTGGCGACCCGGTGCAGGACGGGGAGGCGCTGTTCTACCCGATGGTGGCGGATCTGCCGCCGATCCTGAGGCGGTGCGCGCTGGCCGTGGCGAGGTGCACGAAATGAGACGTCTTGAACTGGTTCCGACCGTCCCCCATCTGTTTCCCGCGACGCTCGATGCGATCCGGGAACCGCTTTTTTCGCATCGCAGCGAGCGCTTCAGTTCCCTTTTCCGGGCTACTGCGGGCCATCTTCAGAGGATCAGCGGCCAACGCTTCCACCCGGTCATCGCGGCCGGAACCGGCACCTGGGCGAACGAGCTCATGGTCTGGAATACGGCGCCGGGCGCGCGCAGGCTGCTCGTCGTATCGAACGGCGAATTCGGCGACCGGCTGCTGAAGCAGTGCCGGATCTGCCGGCCCGACACGATCGCGCTGAAACTCGATTGGGGCGAAGCGTACGACAGCGAGAAGATCGAATCCTGCCTGGCCGCCCATCCCGATGTCGACTGGATTTTCGGTGTTGCGACTGAAACCAGCTGCGGCCGGGCGAACGACATTGCGCTGCTTGAGCGGATCGCCGGGCCGCGCGGCATCCGGATCGCGCTCGACGGCGTCAGCGCGGTCGGCCTGGCGCCGGAGCTCTTCAAACACGGCTGCGTCCGTGTCGTGACCGCTTCGAGCGGCAAGGCGCTGGCCGGGCTGCCGGGCATTTCGATTCTCTTTCTCGACAATGCCGTGAAGCCCGCCGCTTCCGAAAACCGCCCGGAATCGCTTGACCTGGCCAAGCTCATCGCGGCTGAGACTTCGTCCGGCATGGTCCGCAACACTTTGAGTTCGATGCAGTTGATGGCGCTTGAGTCGAGTTTGCGTTCGATCGGCGGCTGCATCGAATATACGGAGCGGATCGGCAAACTCAAGACGCGCGCGGTCGAAGGGCTCCGGAAGATCGGCATTGAGCCGCTGCCCGGCAGCAACAGCCCGATGGTGACCGCGTTCCGCCGTCCTCCCGAGCCGCGCTGGAGCAGCATGCTCAAGGCGTGGGAGAGTGCCGGCGTGGATGTCTATTTCCGCCCCTCCTATCTCGAGGAGCGGCAGCTCTTCGAAATCGCCGCAATGGGTGACCTCCATCCGGAGGACATCGACCGCATGCTCGACGCGGTAAGCCGGCTTTAGAGCTTATTTAGGGATAAGCTCTTAGCCGATTTCGGAACGGGGATGATCCTCCGGGGAAGTCGGACCGCTTTCCCGGAGGCTTTCCTATGCTCCGTTCCCGTCCGACAGGATGATCCAGTATATCTGAACGGTGCCGCCGCTGTGCCGGAACTCCCGTTCGAGAACGCCGCCGCGGCGCAGGATGGTCCGGCGCGACCCTTCATTGTCCGCGTTGCATGAGATCATGACCCGGTCGAGTCCGAGACTGGAGCAGTACGACAGCGCCAGGCGCAGCATTTCCGCGGCATATCCCCTGCGCCGCTCCGACGGGTGCACGCCGTAGCCGATGTGCCCGCCGTAATTCCGCAGAAAGCCGTTCAGACGGTGGCGGACGTCGATCATGCCGACGATCCGCCCGTCGTTTTTCCGGACGGCGAAGAAGGTGGTGGCCGGGACCCAGCCCGGAAAAACCGTGGTTTCGGAGCGGTTCCCTTCCACCAGCGCCAGCCACCCCGCATAGCTGTCCGCCCGGTCGAGCAGCGCGCTGCCGTGCAGTTCGCGCTCGCCGTGTGCAAAGTGTTCCCGCCGGTACTCCAGCGCCGCCGCCTCGTGCCGCTCGTCCGGCAGGATCAATTCGAGTTCGTCCGCCATATTCATTGCCTTTCCGCAAGAAAAAAGGCGGCCGCTGCAGGCCGCCTTTCCGGAGGGTTGCCGGATCAATAGGCGTCGTCCGCCTTGTAGTCGAGCATGTAGGTCTGCATCTCCTCGAGGCTGATCTTGCCTTCGCTGTACAGCGTTTCGAGCGACTTCTGCATCGTGATCATGCCGTCTTTCGCGCCGGTTTCGAGCAGCGACTGCAGCATGGCGGTCTTGCCCTCGCGCACCAGAGCCTGCACCGGCGGCGTGCCGACCAGGATTTCGAACGCGGCGACGCGCCCTTTGCCGTCGACAGTGGGCAGCAGCCGCTGCGAAATGATGCCGAGAATCACGCTCGCCAGCTGGAGCTTGATCTGGTTCTGCTGGTGCGACGGGAACGAGTCGATGATACGGTCGATGGTCTGCGGCGCGCTGTTCGTGTGCAGCGTGCCGAACACGAGGTGGCCGGTTTCCGCCGCGGTCAGGGCGGCCGCGATGGTTTCGGTATCGCGCATTTCGCCGACGAGAATCACGTCCGGGTCCTCGCGCAGCGCGTATTTGAGCGCCGCCGCGAACGAGTGCGTGTCGGAGTGGACTTCGCGCTGCTCCAGCAGCGACATGATGTTCTTGTGCACGTATTCGATCGGGTCCTCGATCGTGATGATGTGTTCGGCGCGGTTCCGGTTGATGAAGTCGATCATACTCGCCAGCGAGGTCGATTTGCCGCTGCCGGTCGGGCCGGTGATGAGGATCAGCCCCTGCTGCTTCGTGGTGAGCTGCAGAATCTGCGGCGGCAGGTTCAGGTCTTCCGGCTTCGGAATCTTGCTGACGATCACGCGGCAGACGATGCCGACCGTGCCGCGCTGGTGGAAGCCGTTCACGCGGAAACGCCAGTTTTCGCTTTCCCCGGTCTCCTGGTCCATGACCAGCGAGATCGATAGCGCGAGGTCGACTTCGCGGTTTTCTTCGAACTCGACCCGCTGGACCGGGTTCAGGATGCTGTTCAGCAGCCGCGCCGTATCCTGGCCGGTCAGCACCGGCAGATCGAGCGGGCGCAGTTCGCCGTGGATGCGGAGCACCGGGCTCGAGCCGGCCGACAGCAGAAGGTCCGACGCGCCGGTTTTCACGGCCGTCTTCAGCAGGCGACTCATGTCGATGAACTGGATATCGGGATCTTCCGCGTCTTCCGCGCTGCCGTATTGACTGGCGAACGAGTCGACGCCGGACTCCATGCCGCGCAGCATAAGCTGAAGTTCGTCGCGGTTCGACACGGCTTCGTTGGCCGCGTCGAGCGAGATGAAACCGTCCTTGTAGAGGCGGAAAATCGCGCGGGTGAAGGTGATCATGCCGCTGCTGCCGCCGCGCTTGAGCGCCTCCGCGAGCGCACGCATGTCGCGGTCGCCGACCAGCTTCTTCACCGTCGGGGTGCCGAGCAGGATTTCGAGCGCCGGAAACATGCCGTTGCCGTCGGCGCGCGGAACCAGCCGCTGCGCGATGATGCCGACCAGCGCGTTGCCGAGGTCGCTGGCGATCTGCAGCCGCTGCTCCTCCGGATAAAGGTCGACGACGCGTTCGATCGCCTGAACCGTGTCTCCGGTGTGGACGGTCGTGATGACGAGGTGCCCGGTCATCGCCGCGGCCAGCGCGACCTGGACCGTATCCATGTCGCGCATTTCGCCGATGACGATCACGTCGGGACTTTCACGCAGCGCCGCGCGCAGTGCGTCGGAGAAGCTCGTCGTGCTCGAGTTGAGCTCGCGCTGCGTCACGAGGCAGTTGATGTCGCGGTGCAGGAATTCGATCGGGTCCTCGATCGTGATGATATGTTTGTTGAAGTTGTGGTTGATGTAGTTGACCATGGCGGCAAGCGTGGTCGATTTGCCGCTGCCGGTCGAACCGACCACGATGATGATGCCGCTCTTGTTCGTACACATTTCGGCCAGCGTCGCGGCCGGCAGACCGAGCTCCTCGAAGAAGAGCGCTTCGCCCGGATAGACCGGACGGGCGACGAAGGCCGGGCCGGTCAGCGCTTCGAGGAAGTTCAGGCGGAACCGTTCGCCGGTCGGCAGCGTGTAGGCCGAGTCATAACTGCCGCGGGCGTGGTACTCCTGTTCGGCCTTCGCGGTCAGGCACTGCTTGCGGAAAGCGTCGATCTCCTGCGCGGTCAGATACTCTTCCCCCTCGGGGAGCACCTGCCCGGACCGCCGGAATGCCGGCGGCTTGCCTGCGGATACGAAGAGGTCGGATGCCGCCGATTCCATGGCGTAATGAAGAAGATCGCTGATTTCCATGAATACTCACCCTTGTCGTTATATAAAATTATTTTACCCAGCATACTTGAAAACCGCAGGTACATCTATTACTTTAGATGTGATATCGCCCGAAAACAACCCCGGAATATGAAAAAAGATGAAAAAATTACAGATCAGGATTAAAATGGCCGACGGCTGCGCCGATCTGGCTCCCGCCAAGGCACATCCGGACGACGCCGCTTTCGATCTGCGTTCGCGCGCGGAGCTGGAACTGCCTCCGGGACGGAGCGTTCTGGTTCCGACCGGGCTCTTCATCGAGCTGCCGCCGGGGTATGAGGCGCAGGTCCGCCCCCGCAGCGGTCTCGCGCTCAGACACAATCTGATGCTGACCAACTCTCCCGGCACGATCGACGCCGGGTATCGCGGCGAAGTCGGCGTGATCATGTTCAATGCCGGGCAGGAGCCGTTCGCGGTGAAGCGCGGCGACCGCATCGCCCAGATGGTGATCGCCGCTCTGCCGGAGGTCGAGCTTGCGCCGGCGGATTCCCTGTCGGAAACCGGCCGCGGCGCGGGCGGCTTCGGCAGCACCGGCCGCAGCTGACGTGCCGGGGAGCTCCGGGGCGGCATCGCCGCATCAGAGTTCAAAGGTCATGGCGGCCTTCCTTACCGCATCGAGATGTTTCCGGTAGGCCTCTTCCGGCCCCCAGAATTCGATCAGGCAGACCCGATGGCCGAACGGAATATGGCAGAAGGTCCGGCGCGGCCTGACCACATAGAGCAGGTAGCCGGCGTTGCCCCTGAACCCTTCGAAGCAGGCGGCTTCGTCGCCGCCGTCCATGGTGACCGATGTTTCGGATGCGGTGCGATAACGGTTTACCTCGGTCAGTGAACGGCGCGCCAGGGTGCGCCAGAATTCCAGCGAAGCGCCTTCCAGGTTCGGACGGCGGGTCAGGCGCAGCACGCAGTCGTCGGCGGTTACGGCGTAAAGCTGTTCCGTATCGCCGAAACGGGATGAGGCGAGAATTGCGAAGTTCTCCGGCAGGTCGAGGTCGAACGGCATATTTTTCCGGCCGTTGGGGGAGGGGAGTTTTCCCGTCTCGCCGACCGAGGCGACCCACGGCACCGGCAGCTTCGGCACGAAGACGACCGGCGCCGACTGGTTCAGGCGCAGCGTCAGGGTCACGTAGCTGATCCGGTTGTTCAGCAGAGCGAGCCGGCCTTCGTACCGTTCGATTTCGGTGACGACCCGGTTCAGCTCCTGCTCGATCTTCAGCGTATCCTCGACCTTGTCGGATTTCTCGAGCAGCGCCAGCAGCCGGGTGCGCAGCGTTTTCAGGTTGTTCAGGCGGATTTCCGCGTCGACGACGGTGTCGGTGACGTCGGTTCCGACAATGCGGCGGCTGCCGACTGTGCCGAATGCCTCGATTTTCCGCAGGACTTCATCGGCCTTCTCGACCGGAATGCGCAGAATGCCGCCGTTGTCGCCGGATTCCTGCACGTATCCGCCGGCCGCCTTGACCAGCTCTTCCGCTTTCCGGAGCACGTCGGGCAGGTTGTCGACCTGCAATGACAGTTCGGCCGTGTAGGTCATTCTGCGGCCTTTCTGCTGCTCGAACCGGTTGCCTTCCGGCAGGGAGCCGGAGTAGCCGGCCGCAGGGGCGGCGGGCGCGCTGTCCGCCGCCGCCCAGCCGTCTGTATCGGCCGCCGTCTCGACGACGGCACTGGGGGGCGGCATGGAATCGTTCATCCCATATTCGACGGCGGTGCAGCTGGCGATCAGCAGCGGCAGAAAGAATAAAGAGACAGCGGGGACGATTTTCATGACGGGTTCCTCCGGTAATGCGATACGGTTGAGTGGATTTGGAGGAACAATACCGCTTCTCTGGTTTTTTTCAAGCCGCATTCGGCGGAAAGTGCGTTTTTTGCGGTGCGGCAGTCACTGTTCTCCGGCGGCTTCCCGGAAGATTCCGGTATAAGCGTCGTACGCCTTCTGATAGCGCGATGCGTACGGCTTGCTGAAACTCTTGGCCGTGTATTCCCGGTAGCGGGTGATTTTCGGCAGCGCGCGCGTGCAATAGACCCGCAGCTGATTGACGGTCGAAATCTCGACTTCGCTCAACAGCCGTTCGCCGCGCAGCCGTTCGGCATCCGTATAACGGATGCCGAACCGTTTGAAGGTGGGGTGCTCTTCGTTCAGCACGGCGCTGCCGAGCCGGGTGAAGTCCTCGAGCACCTGCACGATATCGCGGAACAGCGCGATCAGGTCGTAGAGATCCTGCTCGCGGGAGGCGGTGTCCGGGCTGGACAGCGTGCGCAGGATCGACTTCGTATCCTCCGCCGCACTCTCCAGCAGACCGGCGATGATGCCGTAATGCTTCTGCCGCCACGCCTCATCGCGGGCGAAAAGCTCCTGATCGGCGATGAGCGTGCTGACGCAGTCATAGGCCGCATCCCTCCGCCCGAGCAGGGGAGGAAGGTTCATCTTGATCAGATGATCGGCGCTCCGCGACGGCTTGTGGGGCGGCGCGGAGGGCCGGAGCATTTCCCAGGTCCGTTTGACCCGGCTCAGGAGCTCGTTGTGCAGATTCATCACGGTTTGCTTCACCTCGTTCGATGAAATCCGGCCGCCGGAACGGCCGGAGGTCCGCCCGCTTACGGCAGATAGGTGAACTGGAACGCCTTGCTCGCCTTGACCGCATCGCGGATCTTCTCGATCAGCATCTCGGGAACCTCGACGTTGGTCTTGACCACGGTCAGCGACAGGCCCGATTTCAGGTCCTGCGGCGCACGGATGTCGACGATGTTGATGTTCTTCTCGCCGAGAATTCCGGCGATCCGGCCGATCACGCCCGGCTCGTCCTTGTACTCGACGAAGAGATGGTGACCGCTCGGCTCGAGGTAGAGCTGGTCGAAATCGTTCAGGCGGGAGATCATGAGGTTGTTTTCGGTGATGGTCCCGCGAGCGCCGGCCTTGTAGATCAGATTGCCGCCGACGAAGAGGTCGATGCTCATCGCTTCTCCGTAGTGCTTGTTGTTGTCGACCTCGCGGTTGACCAGCTCGATGCCGGTGTCGGAGAGGAAGTGCTCGGCGTCGGACGGCGCTTTGTCGAGCGCGAATTCCGCCGCGATTCCGGCCGCGATCGGCGGCGTCATCCACTTCGCGTACTGGGCGAGATCGCCGTAGAAGCTGGTCTCGACCCGGGTCGGGTTCTCCTTGCCGAGATAGGCGTTGGTCAGGCTGGTCAGCACGTAGGCGAGCTTCTGGTACTTGCCGTCGAGGCCGTCCGGCAGCGCCTTGTTGACCACGCAGTTGGTCACGCCCTGCTCGAAGTAGGCGATGGTCTGCTCGGCCGCGCGCTTGGCGGCGACGAAGTTCGCCTCGAACGTATTGGCGCCGAGGTGAGGCAGCATGAGGTCGCAGAGGTCCGCGATCGGCTTTTCGCCGGCGACGTCCTTCGGATAGACGTCGTTGCAGAAGACGAGCTTTTTCTCGGCCTTGACCGCGCGGAGGTCATCCTCGTTCAGGATTCCGGCGCGGGCGCAGTTGATCAGCATCGCGCCCGGCTTCATGAGCTCGAGCAGCCGGCGGTTGATCATGCCGCGGGTTTCGTCGTTTTCCGGAATATGGAGCGACACGAAGTCGGAGTCCGTGAAAATGTGTTCGATGCTGGTCAGCTCGACGCCGAGCTTTTCGGCCAGCGTGGGGGAAAGCATCGGGTCGTAGCCGAGCACCTTCACCTCGAAGCCGGAGAGCCGCTTTACGAGAAGCTGCCCGATATGGCCGAGTCCGAGGATGCCGACGGTTTTGCCGGTCAGCTCGCGGCCCATGAACTTGCTCTTCTCCCAGTCGCCCTTGCGCGTCGAGATATCGGCCGCGACGACATGGCGGCTGGCGGCGAGCATCATGGCGACGACCTCTTCGGCCACGGCGTTGGAATTCGCGCCCGGCGTGTTCATCACATCGATGTCATGCTTGCGCGCATACTTCGTGTCGATGGTGTTGTAACCCGCGCCGGCGCGGACGATCAGCTTCAGATTCGGCAGCAGGTCGATGATCTCCGGCGTGATTTTTTCGCTGCGGACGATCAGCACTTCGGCGTCGGAGTTGGCCTTGACGAGATCCGCGAGCGGAGTCGCTCCGTCCAGCACCACATTGTAGCCGCGATCGGACAGCATGGTCGCTGCAAATTTATCCAGCTTGGTCGGAATCAGTACTTTACGCATAATAGTATCTCCAGAGTGAATGATGATCCGATTCAATTCGCTTAATATACCACGCCGGGGGAAGGTTTTCAAGAGAAGTGCGTGCGATTCAGGCAAATTCGACCAGCACGACTTCGCGGCGGCAGTTGAAACGGAAGCTCAGAGAACGGTTGCCGACGCCGGAGCTGACGATCATGCGGGGCGTTCCGCCGCGCCGCTCGAACAGCCCGTAATCGAGCTTGCAGCCGTATTGGCTCGATGCGTAGACCGGCCCGAGGAACGGGAAGCGGACCTGTCCGCCGTGCGTGTGGCCGCAGAGGATCAGCGCGATCGGGTCAAGCGCATGGCAGGTGTCCAGCGCAATGACCGTGTCGGGCCGGTGGGCGAGCAGAATGGGCGCGCGTTCTTCCGGCCAGCTTTCCGGCAGCCTCGGATCGCCGCCGGCCAGATCGTCGGCGCCGTGGAAATAGAAGCAGTCCGCCTCCGCTCCGGCGTTGCAGAGAAAGCGGATTCCGGCTTCCGCGTAGAGCTCCTCCCAGAAGCTGACCGGCAGCCAGCTTTTGCCGCGCTCCCAGTTGCCCGGTACGGCGAAACGGACCGGGGCGCAGTCGCGGAACTTTTCGAGCAGCTCCGGCTGGGTGTCGAGTTCGGCGGCGTCCGAAGTCAGGTCGCCCCCGAAACAGAGAAAATCCGGGCTGAAAGCCCGGATCCGTTCCACCGCGAGATCCGCGAGTTTACGGTCTTTCGGGTGGCCCCGGTAATGAAAATCCGAAACGAAAGCGAGCCGCCTGCCGGCTGCCCCCGGCACCGGGGCCGGGAGGCGGTAGCGTGTGGCGGAAACTTCACCGGCTGCAATGACTTCGGCCGACCTGTAATCGATTTTACAGCTCCACTTCCGCAGCCGTTCCGGGTGCGGAACGGTCAGCGGATAGTAGATCGGACGAATCTTGCGGGTGTTCAATTCAGACGTCCAGCTCCGCGATGATGGCTTCCGAGAGCGGGCGCACCGCGGCGAGCACGCATTTGCGCCCGCCCGGGACTTCGATTTCGTCGCCGGTCTTCCGGTTCAGCACCGCCTGGCCGAGACGGGTGCGGTAGGCCAGGAACTTCCGTTCCGGGTCGCCGTCCCACGCGCCGAGGAGCTGGTAGACTTCGACTTCGCCGTCTTCGTATCTGAGCTCGATTTCAGAGCCGATGACCGCGGTGTCGTCAACCCGGATCGTGCGCATGTTGAGCGGCTGAATGCGGCTGAGTTCGCGTTCGAGCTCCGTCCGGCGCCGCCCGAGGAAGTTGCGCCGCTCTTTGGCCGCATCGAATTCGGAGTTTTCGCGGAAGTCGCCGTGGGCGCGGGCGACCTTGAGCGCTTCGCGGTTTTCGGGGATGTGGACGTTGATGATGTCGTCAAGCTCTTTCATGAGGCGCTTGTGCGACTTCAGGCTCGTGTAGTTCGGTTCGTCGCCGGCCGGCGCGTCGGTGTCGACCTTGCCGATGCCGGCCTTCAGAATCCGCTGCCCGGCGCCGTTTTCGAGGTGGTCCCGCAGCAGCGGGGAGATGCGCGCGAGCTTGACCATCAGGCTCTGGCGTTCGCCGGAGGAGAGGAAAAGCGCTCCCTGCAGCGCGGCTGCAAACATCATGACATCTTCGGCCGCGGCATGGATCAGCTGCTGCTGGAAATCCGCGTTATTGATGAGAAGTGTGCGCAGCTCGCGCATCGCCGTCCCCCACGCTTTCGGCAGGTTGTCCTGCGAAAGCGCCCGCGAGACGTTGTCGACGTTCAGCAGCTGCAGCAGCTCGGCGCTGTCGCGCTTCTTGCGGTTTTTCCAGATCCAGAGCAGGAAATCGGCAGTGCAGAATTTCTGTTCGATGAAGAGGTCGTAAAGCGTTTCGTCGGAAACGTTCGCACAGATTGCATTCAGCGATTTCAGCGGCACGCGCATCGCACATTCGGCCAGGTACTCTTCCGGGAAAATCGCCGCCGTGACCTGCGCGAGCTGCTCAAGCTCTTTGGCCGGGAGTTCGCCCCAGACGCTCATGCGGGCCAGCTCGACCGCAGTCGGCCTGGCCGGCCAGAACGGCGCCTTGGCCAGCAGCGGGGAGAGCATCTCCTTGAGCTGCTCGGCGGTCGAACGCGGATACAGACGTGCGACGATCGAGGCGAGCAGTTTCGCTTCCCGGATCGCGGTATCCGGCTTCAGGTTCGAGAAGAATCTCTGGAATCCCGCGGCTTCTTCGGCGGAAAAGCCGCCTGCGTTCTCCTTCTCTTCGGAGGAAAGCAGGAGATCGATCTCCTTGAGGCTGCGGCCGTCGCAGGAGCGGCGGGTCGAGCTGCTGCTGCCGGTGGCGGCGCTGCTGGTCCAGTATTTTTCGAACGCGGCGCGGTCGAGGTTCTTCGCGCAGCCGTTCTGCGCCATCTGCTTTGCCGTGTCGTCACTGACCGGAACCAGCGCCTTGCGTTTGACGATGCTGCGGAAATCCGCGGCGGAAATCAGGCTGCGGGTGCCGTCGATCAGTTTGATCAGCTCCGGACCGGGGGTCAGGAGCACGGCTTCGCGGAGCACGATGTCGAGCGGAATCGCCGCGCTGCCGCCGGAGCCGCCCCAGGTGTTGACCGCGAGCGAGCCGATGCTGTCGAGCGAACCGGCAATGCCCCAGCGGGACGAACTGGGGAGAAACACGATCAGCCCGTTCTTGAGTACGCGGAGCCGCTGGAGGCGGGCCGCGAAATCATTCAGCGCGACGGTTTCGTCACGCACGCCGAGCGCTTTCATGATCGGCGGCCGCGACAGGTAGTTCGGCAGGATCGCCTTGACCGACTGCGCGAGCAGTTTGCGGAACACCGGGCCGTCGGTCATCGGCAGCGCGGCCAGGCCGATGCAGAATGCGCCCTGCGCGTCGTCCAGCTCTTCGCTGCCCCAGGCTTCCCAGAGCAGATTGAGCTCTTCGATGACGGACGCGGGGATCGGATTGCCGGCCGTGGCGAGCACCGCCAGCAGTTTTTCAAGTGTTTTTTTGTCGGGGGAGGTCGTTGCACTTACCAGAAGGTCTTCAAAAGCGGCAGAATCCATCGTTGTCTCCATGTAAGCGGCGCGTCTTTCGGAGAAAACGCTCTCCGCAATTTATTGGCAATGAATTAATATAGACCTCATCGCCGTCTTTTTCAATAGACTCGCGGCGGCCATCGGGGCGGATTCGTGAATTTTCAACCGTTTTTTTCACTCCGCGCTGGAAAAACACGGATTCCGCGTTATAATAACCCGATCACTCAATCTGAAAAACAACGGGACTGGCGGAAATTCATCATGACCATGTTTGACTCGTTCCACCCCGGCGAACTCTGGCCGGACGACCGCGGAACTCATATCAACGCGCACGGCGGCTGCCTGCTGCGGCACGGCGGCAGGATTTACTGGTACGGGGAACATAAAGTCGCGGGACGCGCCGGGAATCTGGCTCAGGTCGGCGTGCATGTCTATGTCTCGGAAGATTTCTACAACTGGCGCGACGCGGGGATCGCCTTCGACGTGAGGAATTCCGGCGACCCGCTGCTGCGTCCCGGCTGCGTCATCGAACGGCCCAAGGTGCTTTTCTGTCCCGGGACCGGCCGGTTCGTCATGTATTTTCATTTTGAGAAGGACGACACTTACCAGGACGCCGCGGTCGGCATCGCCGTCGCCGATTCGCCGGCCGGGCCGTTCCGGTTCCTCCGGATGACCCGGCCGAATCCCGGCGTCTGGCCGCAGAATGTGCCGGAGGAGCTCAAGGAGCCCGGACGGATCGCCCGGACGGCGGAACTCCTCTCCACGCTTTCCTGCGGCAGCAACCCTGAAACTCCGCGCGGGTCGGTGCTCGGCGCCTGTCTGTCTGCCGGGCAGGAGTCCCGCGATATGACGCTCTTTCTTGATGACGACGGCAGGGCGTACCACATCTACTCCTCCGAACGGAACAGCACGACCCATGTGGCGGAACTGACCGGCGACTTTCTCGGCTATACCGGGCGGTACTGGAGAATCTTCCCGTTCCGCTGGATGGAGGCCCCGGCGCTGTTCAAGCACGAGGGAAGATATTACTTCATCGGTTCGGGCTGCACCGGATGGGCGCCGAATGCGGCCCGTTCGGCCGTCGCCGATTCGCTGGCGGGCCCCTGGACGGAACTCGGGAATCCGGCCGCGGACCCCGGCGGAGAGCTGACCTACGGCGCCCAGAGCACCTGGGTCGAGCCGCTGGGGGACGGCACTTTCCTGTTTATGGCGGATATCTGGCGCCCGGAGGACGCGATCGACGGCCGCTATCTCTGGCTGCCCGTCGAATTCGAGAACGGCCGTCCGGTCCTGCGGGCTCCGAAGGAGTGGCGCCTCCCCGCGGCCGCGATGCCGCGGTGGTGAGGTCCGCTACGGCGTTTTCAGCAGCCGGATGCCGGAGAAGAGCAGCAGCGCCGGGCGCCCTCCGAGATCGGCGGCGTAGACGACCCGGACGCCGGGCGGCGGCGCGAAGCGCGGCAGGAACCACGAATCCATGCTGTCGGCCGCATACAGATAGAGCGTGTTCCCGTCGGACAGCGTTGCGGGATCGGCTTCGGGAGCCGGGGCGTAACGCGCGTGCAGGCCGTATGAAAAGACGTTTTCGAGCGGGCGCGAAACGTAGCGCAGCTCCGGCATGGTCAGGATCTGCGGATAGGGCCATTTGCAGACCAGCGGCGGCAGCGCCGGGGCGTTTTCGACTTCGCGGGCGAATGCCCGGTTCATCTCGATCACCTTCAGAAATTCGCGCGAACGCTCAAGCTGGCTGGGGTCCGCCGCCAGATGGGGAGGCAGCTCCGGGAGCAGCGCGCCGTATTGGTTCATGAGCTGAAGCGCGCAGAGGACGGCTGCGGCCAGGGTCGCCCGCTTTTCCCCGCAGGCGCGAAAGCCGTAGGCGAGCAGCAGCGTGAGCGGCAGCATGGCGATCGCGCTGTAACGCACGAGCTGCGGGCCGGTATAAATGAAGTAAGCGGCGAAGAAGCCGCCGAGAAAGACCGGCAGGATCGCCATCCGGCACGCGCTCGGGAGCCTTCGCCGGAAAAACAGGTACGCGAACAGCAGCAGCGCCGCCGCGAGCTTCAGGGCCACCCACGGGTAGAAATGCACGAGGTGGTAGCGCAGCAGGGCGATGCCGAGATGAAACACGCCGGATTTTTCAGGATAATCCTGGGTTGCGAGCAGGGCGGCGGAGGAGTAGAAAAGGACGGCTGCGGCCCCGGAGGCGAGGGCGGCCAGCAGTTTTTTTCGCCTTTCCTGCACCGGCCCGGCCGCCGCCGCGTACAGAAACCAGACGGCGTAGGCGCACAGGAGGACGATGCCGGTGGTCTTGATCAGGCATGCGGCGAATGCAGTCGCCAGCGCCGCTTTTTCGCGCCGGTTGAAGAAAAGCGACAGGCTCAGCATGATTCCGAGCGCGAGCGCGGCCTCCTGCCCCTGTGCGGCCATGCGCCCGCTCAGGATCGGTTCGGAAAAGGCGGCGATTCCCCAGAGAAGCGTGAGTCCGGGCGAACAGAACTTCCGCACCAGCCGCAGGAACAGCATCCCGGCTGCGGCCAGCGACGCGAGGTTGATCAGATGTCCGGCGATATGGACCGCGACCGGCGGCAGGAGGGAATAGAGCGCTCCGTAGACGAACGGCATGATGCCGAACGGGTAGACGCAGGAGCCGCCGTTGCGGAACTGTTCCTGCGCCCGGTAAAGCTGCGGCAGGTCGAAGTTGCTCCGCGCCAGATAGATCGCCTGATTGTGGAGTCCGAGAATTTCATCCCAGTAAGGCGGATTGGCCAGCGTGGAGATGTTCAGAAGCGCGAAGAGAAAAAAGAGCAGCGCGAAAAGCTGCGCCCGCGATTGGAGCAGCTTCGCCAGCTGCCGTTCGATGCTCCCTGCCGCCATATTCCGCCTTTCCCGTCTGTCATGAAAGATTTCGGAATATACCATTTCAAATTCGGAAAGTCAAGAGACGGCGGAAGTTTCCGCATCGTTCAAAGCGACGGTTTCCCCTGCCAGAACACGCGGTTTTTCGCCTCTTCGGCGCCGTGGAGCTGAGTCGGAACTTCTGTTTCGGTCCGTCCGGCGGCATGGCCGTCGACGAACGCGAGGTTCGTGCGGCCGCCGTGCGGAAAGAGCGGGCTGTTGGCCGGCATGTTGTCCTTGTCGCAGAGCAGGTACTGGAACGATTTGTAGGCCGGGATGGTCTGCGCTTCGCCGAAAATCATCGTGTCGGACGGACGGCTCGCCCGGCTGAGCTTCCAGAGGATGTTCGGGTTGTTCGGCTTGGCGTAGTTCCCGATGTAGTTGTTCATGCCGAAGGTCCGTTTGACGGCCGCGTCCGGCATCCGGGCGAGGGAGGCGCCGCAGGTCAGCACGGTCGTGACTTTCTTGGACATGTCCTCGCGTTCGCTCGCGTTTCCGGTGCGCCCGACATAGGTCATGATCGTGCTGTACCAGCGCATTTCGTTGCCGCCGGACTCGGCGTAATGCAGCGGAATGAACCGGTCGCCGGATTCCCCGGCGTACAGGAGCTGGGCGGAGCCGAGCTGTTTCAGATTCGCGGTGCAGTGAATCGAACGCGCCCGTTCGCGCGCCTGGTTCAGTGCCGGAAGCAGCATTCCGGCGAGAATCGCGATGATGGCGATGACTGCCAGCAGTTCGATGAGGGTAAAGGAGTTGCGGCGGTTCATTTCTGCATTCCTTTCCAGTCGTTCCGGACTTTTTCGACGGCGGCGGCGCAGGCGGGGTCGGAGAGCTCCTCGATGAAGATTTCAAGATAGTCCGCTCCCTCGCGGATGCCGGTCCGGAGCGCCTGCTCCAGCTGTTCCGGCGTATATTTGCGGATCGCGTAGATGTTGATGAGCTGGAGCCCGGCCGGGATTTCCGCGTTCCGTTCGGCCCAGATGTCGACGGCCTGGTTGCCGCGCCTGAACCACGCTTCATGGGTCAGGTAGCAGGCGAGCAGATGCAGGCGGCTGCCGTATTTCCGGTAGGCCCAGTCGCGGATGGCCCGGCCCGGTTTCGCGTCGCGGCCGTTCGGGAACATGTCGTGGATGCACCAGCTCAGCCGCTGGTTCGGGAAGGCGGCGGCGGTTGCGTCAAACATGGTTTGCCAGGCGGAGATGAGTTTTTCCGGCGTGTAGCCGACCGCTTCGGCTTCGGCCGGTCTCACGTTGAAATTGGTTTCGAGCCCGTTGGCCAGCGCCGGACCGGTGACCTGCACCGAAACGACGGCCGGATCGCCGGCATACCGCTCGCCGGCTTCACGGCAGATTTCGCCGAGCAGCTCGAGCAGTTTCGGGTCCCACGGCACCGGGGCGGCGGCGTCATGCCTGCCGGGGTCGACGAGGTCGGTTTCGTGAATCCAGCGGAACTTCTGCACGCCTTCGGCGTAGAACCAGTCCGGCACCCAGCGGCCGGGCAGGAAGCCGAGGTTGACCTTCTTGCCGTTGTCGCGGGCGGCTTTGATGACGCGGTCGACCCGGCTCCAGTCATAAACGCCCTTTTCGGGAACGAGCGCCCTGACGCCGAGATAGAGTGTGAATCCGTCGATGTACGGCAGTTTTGCGGCCGCCTCAACGCGGTCGACGCTGCCGCCGCGGATGACGGCGTAAATGCCGGAATGCCCCGGTATTTCCCCCGCGCATGACGCGATACCGGAAACGGTCAGGAACAGGTACAGAATGGACCACAGCTTCATGATTGCAAACTCCCTTGATGAATACGGAATCAGATGGATTTTACGCTGCGCCGGACGACGAGCGAGCAGCGCAGGATCTCTTCGTTCTGCGACTCGAAGCCGCGAATCGCCTTCATGACCCGGCGGACCGCGAGTTCCCCCATCGAGCGGGTCGGCTGGGCCAGGACGGTTACGGGCGGGATGGTTTCGGCCAGTTCGCGGTCCTCCTCGAAGGAGAGCAGGGAAAGGTCGTCCGGCACCCTGAGCCCGGCGTCGTGAAGGCCGTTCAGCAGTTTCAGCGTCAGCAGGCTGTTGGTTGAGAGGAGTGCGGTCGGCCGCCGGTCGCCGAGGTTCCGCAGCTCGGTCACGACCGGCGCGAGTGATTCGGCGATATGATAATATTCGCGCAGGTAGATTTCATCGGGGTCGCCGCCGAGCCGCGCGACGGTTTGGCGGAAACTCTCGACGCGCTGCCGGTGGCAGAGGTTGCGCCGGTCCATGCAGATGACGCCGAAGCGGCGGTGGCCGCAGCTCCAGAGGTAGTTCGCCGCGTCGCTGCCGGCCGTGGCGTTGTCGGTGCAGACGATTTCGCTCTTGTCGCCGTCGAGCTCGATGTTGCCGATGGTGACGATCGGAATGCCGAGCCGGTCAAGCTCGTTCGAGACGGAGTAGGGGCCGTTGAATTCGGGGACGATGAGCGCCCTGATTCCGTGTTCGATCACGAGGCTGCGGATATGGTCGAGATTCATGCGCTTGACCGGAAGCGCCATCAGCTGGACCGTGCAGTTTTCGGCGGCCAGCCCTTCGACGATGGAGGTGATCAGCGTCGAATTGTAGCTGCTGTTCAGGCAGTCGCGGTAGGTCAGCATCAGGACGCCGATGCATTCGCTGATGCCGAATTCCCGCGCGCGGCTCTCGGCTTCCATCTTTTCGGCGATGCGCCGGACGCGCTCGACCGTCCCGGGCCGATGAGAGCCTTTGCCGCTCAGGATGCGCGACACGGTCGCCGTGCTGACCTTCGCCCGGTCCGCCAGCTCTTTGATTGTATAGTCGGAAAAAATCATCCGGAATCGCCTCCTTCATCTGTTTCGTATGCCTGTAAATTATAGGCGAAAGCGGAACGGAAAGCAATTCCGTAATTCGATTTTTTTGGAACTAAAAATTACATGAATTTACGTAAAACTGTTTTAAGACATTGATGAATAATGGATTGACGTTATGCAGGATGGGGACGAACGGCTTGTCGTCCGCGATTTTCAGGGCGGCCGGCCGACTCCAAAGGCGCGGCGTCGAGGCCGCGGCAGCTGAACCGGGTTTTTGCTCCACGGGGGCAATCGTTCCTTGCCGGTTTGCAGGAAAGGAGGGTACGGAAGGCCCCCGTTTCCCGTATCGCGCATACATGGCGTCAACCCGCTTCGGAGGCAAACCCGGAAGCGAAGAATAGAACGTTCTTTCCGGAGCGGAAACAACCTCCCGATCCAGCAGGCCGGATAGGGTTAACGGAGCGGAACGGCCCCGGATACGGCTTCCTGGCCCGGGAACTCCCGGGAGAGGCGCTGCAGCTCTTCGGCCGGGAGCGTGAATTCGAGCGCTTCGCAGTTCAGCAGTTGATGGCGGCGGTCCCGCATGGTTGAAATCGTGACGGTGTTCGGCTGCGCAGCGAGCCAGGCCAGCGCGATCTGCGCCGGGGTTCTGCCGTGCCTGCGGGCGATCTCCCTCAGCAGTTCCGGCGCCTCCGCATCGAGCATTCCCTTCTGCAGCGGCCGCCATGCGATCAGCATGATATCGTGTTCGACGCAGTAATCGGTCAGGCCGGAAAGTTCCGCTTCGCGCACCGCGAGATTGTAGTGAACCTGATTCGCCGCGATCGGGTGGCCGGCGCAGGCCCGCGCCCGTTCGAGCCGGGCAACGGCGAAGTTGCTGACGCCGATGTGCCGGACGAGCTTTTCGTCGGCGAGCCGGTCGAGGGCGCGGATGGTCTCCTCCAGCGGATATGCGTCGTCGACCTGATGGATCAGGTAGAGGTCCAGGTAGTCGGTGCCGAGCCGCCTGAGCGAACGCTCGCAGGCGCGGAGCACCTCGTCGTAGGCCAGATGGGTTTTCCAGACCTTCGATGTCAGGAAGAGATCGCTGCGTTTCCAGCCGCGGATCGCGCGCCCGACGATCTCCTCCGAAAATCCCCCTGCATACATCTCCGCCGTATCGATATGGCGGAAACCGAGTTCAAGCCCCGAGCGCAGGGCTGCCGCCTCTTTTTCCCCGTCCGAGGCGGGGTCGCGCTCCGCGCCTCCGCCGAGCATCCAGCTGCCCATGCCGAGCAGCGGCATGGCAAAGCCGTTTTTCAGTTGTCTGACCGGAATCGTCATCGCTGTCGCCTCCTCTGTTGCTGCCGGGCAATGTAATCCGGCCGGACGGAAAATGCAAGTCCGTTCCGGCCGCGATTCCGTGTTTTCGTCCGGGGAAGGGGAGGAAACCCGGTCAGCGCGCCGGATTGCCGGAAAAACTCCCGAGAACCGGCAGCGTCGTTTCGGTTCCGGAGGGGATCGTGTTGACCGGTCCCCGCGGCATCGGCTCCAGGTTGGAGGCCGGGAAGCGCACCGCCGGGTCGTCCGCCACGCCGCCGACCGGAACGGTCAGTTCCTCGCCGGCCGCCGGAAGCGCATCGGGCTTCAGCCGCAGCAGATTCCCGTCCCAGCGGCACTCCGCGATTCGGTAGGAACGGTCTTTCCCCCTGAGCTCCCGCCCTTTCATCAGCATTGCGGATTCCGCGTTGAGCCGCTGGTCGAAAACAAGCAGGAGCGTATCGCCGTCGCGGCGGATTTCGCAGAGGCGGGGCGGCTGTGAATAGATTTCCCAGCGCAGGCCGAATTCGTAATAGGTGGTGGTGTCCACCCCGGCCTTCCGGCATGCGTCGTAGAACTGCTTCTGCCACGCCGGGTCGCGGCGGGAGGGGCCGAGCGAACCGAGGTCTGCCTGCATTCCGATTTTCACGTCGGGATTCGCCGTGCGCACCGCGTCGAAAAACGGCTGGTAGGCCAGCGGGTAATCCCCAGGCAACGCCGGATTCGCCCAGTCGGGCGCGTGGGTCTGGATGAAGTGCAGGTCGGGCTTCACGCGCCGGATCATCGCGACGATGTCGTTGCCCTCCCATTCGCGCAGCTTCGCCACGCCGTCCGGAATGTTGATCCCGAGCGTCCAGGTCGCGAAAAGAATCCCCGGCGCCGCTTCGCGCGCCCCGCCGGGGCCGTTGATGATGTCGTCGTAGAAGTCGTCGATGGTTCTGACCCGGTATTCGACCAGCTGCCGGTAGAGTCCGGTGTTGGTCCTGAAATAATCCGGATCGGCCGGATCGGTGAAGTTCGGGAACGTTTCGCTGCCGGTCGCCCGTTTGAACGCCGCCTGGAAACCGGGGCTGACGTCGCCGTAGAACGGCGGATTCTTCTCCGGTCCGTCGTAGATCGGATACATGATTTCCGCGAAGGTGAAGGCGTCGAACCGATGGCGCAGCAGCATTCCGTTCAGGTAGTTCTTGTACCACGCATTGTATTCGGGGTACACGAAGCCGATGAAGCGGTAGATGTCCATCCCGCTGCCGGTAAATTCGATCAGCCAGTCGCGCCAGCCCGCCGGCAGCCGCTCCGCCAGCTGCGCCTCGCTCCAGTAGACCAGGCTCGGCAGGGTCATCAGTCCGACGCCGAGTTTCTGGCGCTGCATCTCGCCGACCAGCCCGGGGCGGAGCCCGGTATCCGTGCCGGTATAGTAGTAGACGCCGTCGAAACCGTTGACCCGCAGCTCGGAGGCGATGCTTTCATTGGAGCGGTTGTGATAGTACGGGAAGGCCGTGTCGATCTGGACGGTGCGGCCGTGCAGCAGCTTCTCCCGCCGTTCCCGGCGCGCCTCCGGCGTATCGTGAAATTCCCGTGCCGGCGCCGCGCCCGGCAGGTCGATCGCGCCGACCGTGACCCGCATCGGCGCGCCTGCGTCATGCAGGCAGATCAGCATTGCGACCTGATCCTGCCAGTTGAAACGCCCTTCGTTCGGAATCTCCACCCTGACCGGCTGTCCGGGCACGAGTCTGAAGTCGTGCAGCACCAGATTTCCGGCATTGCGGTCGGAACGCAGCGCGACATAGGCGTAAGCTCCCGGCGCATTCTTCATGTCGGAGTGCATCGTGAAGGTCAGCCGTTCGCCGGGCTGCACCGCCAGTTCGCGCACGATCACCTTGTCGCCCGGTTCGCCGGAGGTCGAAAGCTCCATCGCCGGAGCTCCGTCCAGGGTCGAAAGGGAGGCCGAGGGAGCCGGATTGCCGCCGCCGAAGCCGGTCCAGCTCTTCCGCAGCGCTTCGGTGTCGGCGTAGCTTTTGAAATCCTCGACCGCCGCCGGAAGCGCCAGCGGCAGAACCGCGCTCAGCAGGCCGATGCAGAATAAGGTTTTCACCGTGTCACCTCCCGGTCAGGTTGAAGTGTTCGCAGTAGCGGTTGAAAAGATGTCCGGCGGCCCGGTAGCAGGAGTTCGGACTCATGAAGTGGGAAAACTCGAAGGTGATCGCCTTTTCGATTCCGGCGGCTTTGGCGGCCTCCAGTTTCATCAGCATTTTGTCCCACTTGATCGGCAGAAAATGGATCGGCATGTCGCGGTCGAAACTTTCGCAGTTGGTCCAGCTGGTCATTCCGTAGCGGTCGGTCAGCTTTTTGTTGACCCGCAGGTAATCGGCCAGCTCGTGATAGTCGCAGTGTCCGTCCTGGAACGCGACGATGTCGACCGCACTTTGAATTCCTTTCAGGATCTCGTTCCACTCCTTCTCGTGCTGAACGATGCCGATGGAGTCCTCCTTGTACAGCTCCTCGCCCGGCACTGCCGGTTTGATGCCGTCGATGTACGGCGAAATCATCGTCGGCAGATTGCCGGAGAGCTGCTTCACATACCGTCCCATCCCGGCGTACAGCTCGGTGATTCCGGCGAAGGCGCGGCTGACTTCAAAGTTCAAATACCAGCCGCCGAAGGCTTTGCGCTCCCCGTAGCGGCTCCAGACCTCGTCGGCGACCGCGCGGCTGATCTCCATTTCGCGTTCGCATTCGTGGTTGTGCCAGTATTTGCCGGAGTCGTACAGCCCGAAATAGAACTTCATTGCGTATTTTTCAGCGAGGTCGAGGAAGAGGTCCACCAGGTCCGTCGACGGCCGGTAGCACCCTTCGCGTTCCATCAGGTACGCGGACGGATAGGTGATGAAGCGGCGGTGGCCGCACCGGATCAGGATCACGGTGTCGATTCCGACCGATTTCATTGACGCGAAGTCGCGGTCCCACTCGGCCCGCCCCCAGTTCTGGTGGGGGATGTCGTGGCTGATCTCATCGAGGAAAGTTCCGGTTATCTGCATGGATATGAATCCTTTCTATGGTTCCTGATTGACGGTCAGGCGTGATATGTAACGGTTGAAAATCAGTTTGAAAACCGCTCCCGTGCCCAGGCACACTGCTCCGCAGAGCCCGGCTTCTCTGTATTGGCCGACGTAGAGCGTCGAAGCGGTCAGCACTCCGGCGGCGACCATTGCGAAGCCGACCGCCGCCACGCCGATGCCCGGCAGGATCAGCGACGGAGCCGCTTCCGCCGGCAGCCGCCCCTCGGCGATCAGCGCGCGGCGCACCGGTCCCCAGCATCCCATCGGGCGGGCGCGCAGGTAGAACTCCTTGAGCACCTCCATATCCTCCGGTCTGGTCAGCAGCGTGACCGTGAGCCAGATCGCGGTATTGACCGCCAGCGCGACCACCGCCTGCAGCAGCTGCATATTCTGCGCTTCGGCAGGTCCTCTGGCGATTTCGGCGGCCCACCACGGGATCAGCGGCAGCAGCCGCCCGCAGACCAGGTAAACCAGCGGCCCGGCGACCACCGACGCGCACCACCCCTTGAAGTTGATCCGCCAGTACCACCACTGCGCCCAGCCGAACGCCGCCGAGGTTCCGAAAATTCCGAGCACCACCACCGCGATGCCGAGCAGCGAATCCGCCGCGAATACGACTCCGACCGACAGAACCGCGATGCCGAGCATGAGCAGGCGGCCGATCCAGACCTCCCGGCCCGGCTTCGGTTCGCCGACCAGCGGCCGCCACACGTCGTTCAGCAGGGTTTGCGAACCGTAATTCAGATGGGTCGAAATCGTGCTCATCACGGCTGCCAGCAGCGCCGCGACCGTCAGGCCGACACCGCCTTTCGGCAGGAATTCGGAGAGCATTCTGCCGTATGCGAATTCCCGCTCGGTCGGGGTTGCCGTGTAGAATTCCGGGTGGCGCGCCAGCAGCCCCATCGCGGGCAGCATCAGCATCAGCAGCATGGCGAACAGGATCACTTCGCCCCAGATGCCGACCTTCGCCGCTTCATGGCTGCTGCGGCAGGAGAACAGCCGCTGGCCGTCCGCGCCGACCGCGCTTCCCGCTCCGACCGATACGATCACCATCCAGGCGAAAATGCTCAGCGGGCTCAGTACCGGATTATCCGCCTGAGGCAGAATCGACAGAATCGCCGCGCCGTTTTCCGGTCCGGCCGCACTCATCACCGCCTCCGCCAGTCCGGAGGGGCCGCCGAACACCCAGAGCACCGCGCCGACCATGACCAGGTTGGCCGCGAGGATCACGAAGCCCTGCAGCGCGTCGGTCAGCAGCACGCCCGCAAGGCCGCTGGTCCACACATAGACGGTCAGCAGCGGCAGCACGATCAGCAGCGTGACCGCCTTGCTGTCGATCCCGAAGATCGGGGCGGCGACCAGGTGGATGCCGATCAGTCCCGCGCCGATCCATGGCACCATGCCGATCAGCACCGAGGTCAGCGACGAATAGACCCGGGCGAATCGATTGCCCGCTCCGAAGCGGAGATGGAAGAATTCCGGACCGGTCCTGATCCCCATTTGACGCCAGCGCACCGCAAAGAGGATCGCCGCCAGCAGCAGCGCCATTCCGAAGCGGGACAGGAAAAACCAGCAGCCGGAGAGTCCGGTCACCACCGCGATGCCGCAGTAGAGCGGCGCGACATCGCTGTTCAGCGCGGTCGCCGCCACGCTCATGCCGTTCAGCCAGCCGGGCATTTTCCGTCCGGCAAGATAATAGTCCTCTTCTTTGGAGTTGTTCATTCCGAGCAGCCTGCTGCCGAAAATTCCGAGCAGCAGGGAGACGGCCAGATAGATGCCGATGATGATCGGGTCGATCGCCAGAAGCTTTTCAGTCAGCATGGATCCTCCTCCGGTAATCGCAGTAGAGTTTCACCGTTTCCGGGCCGCCGGGCGTCAGCCGGGAGCCGGGGGCGTTCAACAGGCCGGGGAACTGGTAGCAGAGCACTTTTTCAAAGTTCCGGCAGTTTTCCAGCTCATGAAAGATTTCATCGGCCGGGCGCGGATAAAGCGCCATGTCATCTTTGAAGAGAAAGATTTCCATATCCAGCCACAGGTGTGCGCCGCCTTCGTCGGCGATCGACTGCATGAGAGCGATCGCCTGTTCCGGCGCGAGGTCCTCCTCCGGCATCCGGTTGAAGCCGAACGGACACAGGATATCGAGCTCGCGCGCCAGCAGCTTCCAGCTGCCGAGCGCGGAGGTGACGCCGAAGCAGTTCGGCGCGAGCATGACCGGCAGCGTGGGATCGAGCTCGTCGCGCAGTTTGCCGAATCCGCGGAAAAAGGCGACGATCTCCTCCGGCGTCTTTGTCCCCCGGTTCAGGTCGCCGAACACCTCCTCGGAGATGTACCAGCCGTAGAAGGAACGGTGATGTCCGTACCGCTTCCACACCTCGCGCGCCGTCCGGCAGTGCCAGTCGAGCGACTCCGGTGTGAAATCAAACCAGGCGTACATTCCGATCCCCGGAAATACCGACATTCCCAGTTCATCGGCGGCGGAGAGGACCGCTTCGACCGGATCGCCGCAGCCGATCTCCATCCGGCCCGGAAACAGCTCCGACGGATAGAACGCCCTTCCGCGGTATCCCGTTTCCGGAATCCGGTGTCTGCCGTAATACTCCTGATTGCGGAACAGTTCCTGCAGGACGATCACGTCCATTCCGATGCCGTGCATCGAGCGGACCAGCTCCCGCCAGTCGGCGGCGGTGAACCGTTTCAGCTCCGCGTTCCAGAGCCGGCCTTCTTCCTCGCTCCAGTGGTACAGCCCGCACCAGGCGCCGTCGATCCGGCCGGTGGAGCGCGATTCGGCATCCACGATTTCGAGCACTTGAACCGCATCGGCGATGACCCCGCCGCGTTCGTCCAGCAGTTCGAACTTCACTTCCGCCCGGCCGGAGAGCCGGTTCAGGTCGAGCTTCCGTACTCCGGAGCTCCACCCCGCCGCATTCGGTTCGCCGGGCTTCCGCCGCATGACCTCCCGTCCGGCCAGCGTCAGCCGAAGTTCCGCCGGAGCTGTGCCGCGGAACGCATAGCGCACGTCCACCGGAACCCGGCGGCTCACCGGCGAAACCGGCAGCAGTTTCAATGAAATTTCCATTGTTTATCCTTTCAATTCCCCTTTCAGCCACTGCAGCAGACGGCCGTAGCTCGGCCATATTTCATGCGCCATCGCCGGTTCGTCGACGATCTCCTTCGGCGCGCTGATGCAGTTGTAGGCGGCATAGACCGATTCGGGCGGGCAGACCTCGTCGCACCATCCGGCGATCATTTTCACCGGGCATCGGATCCGGGCCGCGAAATACGCGGCGTCGAAGAGCTTCATCCGGTCGAAGCCGTGCTGCCGGAACTGCGGCCAGCCGCTTTTTTCTCCGCCGAAATCGCAGAAGGCGGGCACATTCGCCGCCGCCGCCCGGAAGCGCGGCTTCAGCCCGGCCAGCATCAGCGCAAAGCCGCCGCCCTGGCTGGAGCCGAAAACCCCGATCCGGTCCGCATCCGCAAACGGCTGTTCCGCGAGCCAGTCGGCCGCCCGGCTGATTCCGAGCAGCGCGGAACGCAGCAGGCAGTGCTCCGGCGACTCCGCGCCCCGGTAAACATACAGCCCCTGCCGGTTGAACGCCTCGTAGCGCCGTTCGTTTTCCGCGCACTCCTCGGTCGTCTCATACGGGAACACATTGCAGCAGAGCACCGCGAAGCCCTCGTTCGCCGGGTCCGTATCCGGCCCGGTTCCCGGCCCGGCCCCCGGCACCGATACCAGCGTCGGAAACGGGCCCGGCCCGGCCGGCCGCGTCAGAAAGCCGTAAATCCGGCCGCCGCCGACTGTTGCGAAGCTGAGTCGGTACACCTCGCGCCGGCCGTCGCACAACGCTTCGATCCGCTTTTGGCGGATATCCGGCGGCACGGCCGCAACCTCCGCCAGCCCGCCGCGCCAGAAATCGTCGAATTCCCCGGGTTCCGGCAGCGCCGGACGGATGTTTTTCTGATTGAACGCCGCCGCCTTGCCTTGCCGCTCCCCGGCCGGAAGCGCCTGCGGCACCTTGCCGTACCGCATTCAGAAGCCCCACAGGGTTCCGGGCTGCGGAAACTGCGTGTCGCCCTCGAATACATTCTTGTAGGGATTGTCGTCCGCCGAATAGTTGATCGACAGTTTCGTCGGGGATTTCCGCAGCGCGGCGTGTCCGTCCAGGAACAGCGCGTTCGCCCCTTGGCCATGCCGCAGGTCGATGATCGAAAAGCTCCCGGTCGTATTGTACTGCTGGATCAGGTTCGGCGTGAACATCCGCATTCCGCCGCTGCTGTTGCCGCTGGCCGTATCCGCATTGCTCAGCGTGACCGACGGTGATTTCGCCCGGCTCAGCTTCCGCGACACGAAATCCCCGTTTTCATAAGGCGCGCAGGATTCGTTCAGCGCATAATGCGGCCACTCGAAATTCACGTTGCCGGTGAAGGCATCGGTTTCCAGAACATTTTTCCAGTTGATCGTCTCGGTTTTTACGGATGGACAGCCCATTACGCCGCCGGTGATCATCCGGCTGCCGATCAGGTACTCGGTCCACCATGCGCCGTTGCCGTTCACGATCCGCTTCATCGGCGGCAGCAGCCCTCCATTCGCATCCGTATAGAGCAGCATCCCGGAGCCAAGCTGCTTCAGGTTGCTCAGGCAGCTCGAGGAATGCGCACTCTCGCGCGCCCGGTTCAGCACCGGCAGCAGCATTCCCGCCAGTATCGCGATGATCGCTATCACCACGAGCAGCTCGATCAAGGTGAAATGTCGTCTCATGTTCGGCATCCTTTCTTGTTGCTTCAACCTTGAAGCAGATGTTCCTTAAAAAAGCGGAGCCCAGCTTCCGCTTCGGAGTGAACCTTATTGCAGGCACTGCACCGCCAGCTTTTCAATCGTCACGTCGAACTGCCCTGCGGTTTTATGGAACGCGATCACGACCAGAAACCGGTCCAGCTTCGCGAATTCGGGGGAATTCAACACATACTCCCCCGCTTTTTCCGTCGGCACGATCTGCATTTCGGCGAAGTTCGGCTGTCCTTCGTCACGGCGCGCCCCGAATACGATCACGCCGGACTTCGCGTTGCCGGGAGCGCCGGACAGGCGGATCAGCAATCCCGCCGCTCTGCCCGGTGCCGGATTTTTCACCTCGTGCTTCACCGCCGCATAGGTCCGGCCCCCGGTCACGCAGCGCATTGCCGGTCTGCCGTCGACGGTTGCCGGCGCCACCTGTTCCGGCCCCGGATTCCCGGCGTCGAATCCCGGCCACGCCTGCTGCAGCGCCGCGCTGTCGGCGGCCTGCGCAAAGCCGTCCACCGCCAGCAGCTCCGCCGCGGCGACGGCCACGTCGTCGACGGTCGCCGCCAGGGTGCCCCCGGTTTTGTTGAACATCAGCAGGACCGCAAATTTGTCCAGCTTTCCGAGCCCCGCGACCGGAACCGTGACCGTCCGCGCCCCGCCGGAACGCAGCGGAATCACCATGCGGCCGAGGTCGGCGCCGCCTTTTTCCGGGCGCACCGCCACGGTCAGCACCGCGTCCGCCGGATTCGCGGCGTCGCCTTTCACGGCCAGCTTGATCCCGGCGGCCTTCGCGCCGAACGGATTTGCGAGCTCCCGCCAGAGGATGGAGTAGTCGCGTGCCGCCGTCACCTGCATCGCCTTGCCGTTCAAAGCGCCGATTGCAACCGTGTCCGGCGCGGGATTGCCCGCGTCGAACTCCTGCCAGACCCGCCGCAGCGCCGCCGTGTCCGGATAAGCTTCAAAATCCTCCGCCGCCAGCAAAAGAGGCAGAAACAGCACTGGAAACCATTTTCGTTTCATCTCGCAACTCCTTGATTATTTCGCCGCCTGTGTCGTTTTCCTGATTACCAGCGGAGCATTCAGCAACTGGGACTGCACCGGTTTCCCTGCGAAGATATCCAGCATCATCCTGGCCGCCAGCTGCCCGATCCGCTCCTTGGGCTGGGCCATCGTGCTCAGCGGATAGATCATCTGCTTGGCGGCGATTTCCAGGTCGTCGAAGCCGATGATCGCCAGCTCCTCCGGAATCCTCCGCCCCAGCTCCAGCGCGGCTTGGATCGTTCCCAGCGCCGCCACATCCGACGCGGCGAAAATCGCGGTTATGTCCGGATGCCGGGTCAGCAGTTCCAGCGCGGCTTCGCGCCCGGCTTCGATCGACATAAAGCATTTGCGGACAAAACGTTCCTCTGCAAGGCCGTGGCCGTGCATCGCGGCATCGTATCCCCGGTGGCGGTCCACGAGTTCAGGCGACTCGTCGTCGTGGGCGATGAAGCCGATCCTGCTGTGGCCGAGTCCGATCAGGTGTTCGGTGGCTTCGCGCCCTCCGGTCAGATTGTCCACTGTGACTGCGTATTCGCCGAATTCGGTAAAGTGATTCATCACCTGAATCACCGGGACTCCGATCGCTTTCAGGTTCTCCGCCAGTTCCAGCTGATGCCGCTGCGGGTACAGGATGATGCCGTCCACATTGCGCTGCATCAGCCGCGAGAGCACCCGGCGCTGCCGGTTTGCATCGAAATCCAGTGAATCCAGCAGCAGCGTGAAATCCTGTTCCCCCGCCACCTCTTCGATGCCGGCGATGATGTTGCCGAAGAAACTGCTGTTCAGATACGGCGCCAGCACCCCGATGAAGCTGCTGCGGTGAGTGACCAGGGAACGCGCCGCTGCATTCGGCGCATACCCCATCCGGAGCGCGGTTTCCTGAATCCTTTTGCGGGTTTCGGGAGACAGCCGCCCGGTGCCGTTCAGGCCGGTTGAAACCGCTTTGACCGACAGCCCCAGCTCCTGTGCGATATCTTTCAGAGTTACTGTTGAATTTTTCCTGACCATTCCGGTTTCCCGATTTTTTGCTTCATCGTTGTAGCATGTGGATAATTATACCCGATTTTCCTGCAAAAAGCAAGAGGCGGAAACAAAATTTTCAATATTTTTCGTATCGGCAGCAGAAAAATCAGATGCCGGCCGGGTGCGGAAGGGCCGTCCGCCGCTTCTGCCGGGGAGACAGGGCGCCGTTTCCGTCCCGCGCGATTCTTCCATATTGCGGCACGTGCCGGCTTTCGGCCATCGTGATATCACCGTTCTGACGCCGTGTCCGGACCGCAGATCGACCGCAGGTCGGTCCCGCGGATAATCACGATTCCGACGTTCCGCTGTGCGTCGCTGACTGCCGGGCGGACTCTGGTCGTCGAATGCGGCTCTGCTTGTCACTTATCTCGGGAGATCCATCCCGGATGCGAAATGTGAATCTTGCAATCCGAAAATGAGCCGGCCTGGAGTATATCGTTTTTTTGAATATGCGGAGTCTTTTCGGGAAATCTGAGTGTTCCGGCGTTCGGGCCCATGCCGCCGGAACGATCCGGCTGCCCCGGTGATGCGGGGACGTGGAAATTTTCTGAAAAACAGCGGTTTCCGATTTGCCGCTTCTCCGGACATGTGATCTTTTATAAGAAGGACAATCTGAAAGGAGCCGGATCTGGATGAGAAATGTGATTCTGGGAACCGACTGGTGGACCGACTGCGACGACGCCGTCGCAGTCCGGCTGCTGGCCAATCTGCACAGGGCGGGACATCTGCGGCTGCTCGGCGTCGCCGTGAGCGGCTGCATGGAGGATTCGGTCCGTTCGCTCGACGCATTCCTGCGGGACTGCGGCGTCGAAGTTCCGATCGGAATTGATCTGGAGGCGACCGATTTCGGCGGCCGCCCCCCTTACCAGAAACGGCTGGCCGCGCTGCCGTCGCGTTTCGGCGGCAACGCCGACGCCGAGAATCCGGTCGGGCTGTACCGCCGCCTGCTTGCCGCTTCCTGCGGACCGGTCGAGCTGATCGAGATCGGTTATCCGCAGATTCTCGCGGCTTTGCTCGATTCTCCGGCCGACGCATATTCGCCGCTGGACGGAGAGAGCCTGGTCCGTGCAAAAGTCTCCCGGCTCTGGATCATGGCCGGGAAATGGGACGAGCCCGACGGCGGGCGCGAGAACAACTTCGCCCGCAACCGCCGTGCCTCCGCCGCCGCCGCGCATCTCTGCGACCGGTGGCCGACCCCCGTGACCTTTCTGGGCTGGGAGGTCGGCTCGACGGTGATTTCCGGGGCGAAGCTGCCGGACTGCGACCTGCTCAGGCAGGTGTTGATCGACCACGGCTCCGCGGCCGGGCGCTCCTCCTGGGACCCGATGCTGATTCTGCTCGCCGCCGCAGGAGACCCGGAAAAGGCCGGATACCGCTGTGTTTACGGTACGGCTTCGGTCGATCCGGAGAGCGGGCGCAACTATTTCCGGCAGGCTTCCGACGGCAGTCACTGCTATGTTGTGAAGCTGCGCCCCGACGCATGGTATGCCGCCGAGATCGACCGGCGATTGTAACTCCCGCGACGTATCCGGTGAGCCGTCACGGGGTTAACGGCAGTGGCCGCGGAACCGGCAGAGTGTGCAGTGTGCCGGGTTGCGCGGGAAGTCCTCTTCGCGGACGGTTCCGTCCGGCCGGACCGCGTTCAGCATTTCTGCCGCGCCGCCCCGGATTTCCCGCAGCGTCCGGCTGATGTTCAGTTCTTTCCCGGCCAGCCGCAGGGCGCCTTTGCCGGGGATCAGTTCCAGCGAGCGGACACGCTCCGGCGGAATATGCAGCTTGTTTGCGGCATGAAACTTATGGAGCAGCACCGTGCTGTCGGCACCGGAGCCCTCGACGATCGTGAGCACGCCCTTTTCCTCGAAAGCCAGTATCGGCGCCGCGAAACAGCGCAATTCGCCGACGGCGACTTCAAGCGGCGAATCAATGGGACGGCGGAACAGGTAACGGGTTCGGGCGAGCATGGCAAGCGGGCCGGAACTCATGGCGGTCATCGCATTCCTCAGCCGTTTTTCGAGTTCCCTCAACAGTTCGCCGGGCGGTGTGCTGTTGTAATAGAGCGCGGCGAGCATCGGGTGCGCATGGTCGGTGCGGAATTCGTCCCGGAGCATCCGGCGGAATTCCCGGCGGAGGCGGCCGGGTACGGCGCCGTACGGATCTGCTTCGCTGTCCGGCAGCTCCGCGTCTTCCTCCTCGTGGGGCCGGTAAAAACGGCGGCGCAGTTCGGCCGCGATCAGGCGGTGCAGATAAGCGCGCTCCGAGAGCAGTGAACGCATTTCATGGAGCCGGCGCAGTTCTCCGCCGGAATCCGGGTCATGCCCGCCGCGGGCGGCGTAATAATGCAGGAAATATTTCCGGCGGCAGCAGTTCCACATCTCCTGCCGCCGGAGGGACCAGCTGAAGGTGAATTCCGCCGCGTTGCGGATCATCAGAGTTCGACGGAGAGCTTTTCGCGCATGCGGAACACCTTTTCAAGCGCTTTGTCGGTCGATTCGGCCCGGGCGAGACAGACGCCGAGGCGGCGGTGTCCCTTGAGTTCCGGTTTGCCGAACAGCCGGAGCTGGGTGTCCGGCTCGCTGAGCGCATCGGCGACATTGGCGAAGCGGACCGCCTTCGAGTTGCCGTCGGCGACCACCGCTTTCGAGGCGGAGGGGCCGTGGAACGCGATATTCGGAATCGGCAGCCCGAGGATGGCCCGGGCGTGGAGATCGAACTCCGACAGATCCTGCGAGATCATGGTCACCATGCCGGTGTCGTGCGGGCGCGGACTCACTTCGCTGAAAATCACCCGGTCGCCGCAGACGAAAAGCTCGACGCCGAAAATGCCGTAACCGCCGAGCGCCCCGGTGACCAGCCCGGCGATGCGTTCCGCCTCGGCCCGCGCCTTGCCGCTCATCTTCTGCGGCTGCCACGACTCCTGATAATCCCCGTCGACCTGGTGGTGGCCGATCGGCTCCAGATACGACGTGCCGCCGACGTGGCGGACGGTGAGCAGCGTGATTTCATAATCGAATTTGACGAAGCCTTCGACAATGACCTTGCCGGCTCCGGCCCGGCCTCCCTCCTGGGCGATTTTCCAGGAGTGATCGATGTCGGACGCAGACCGGATGACGCTCTGGCCGTGGCCGGAGGAGCTCATGATCGGCTTGACCACGCACGGGATGCCGACTGCCTGCACGGCCGCATCGAACTCTTCGCGCGTCGCCGCGAAGCGGTACGGGCTGGTCGGAACCTTGAGTTCCTCGGCCGCGAGACGGCGGATTCCCTCCCGGTTCATGGTGAGCTTTGTCGCCCGTGCGGTCGGCACGACATGGTAGCCTTCGCTCTCCAGGGCGAGCAGCGTATCGGTGGCGATCGCTTCGACTTCCGGTACGATGAGGTCCGGCTTTTCGCGTTCTATGACCTGCCGCAGCTCTGCGCCGTCAAGCATGTTGATCACGTGAGAGCGGTGGGCAACCTGCATGCCGGGCGCATTCGCGTACCGGTCGACCGCGATGGTTTCCACGCCGAACCGCTGCATCGCGATTACGACCTCTTTCCCGAGTTCCCCCGCGCCGCAGAACAGAACCTTGAAGGCCGAGGGAGTCAACGCCGTACCGATCGAATTCGCCATTTTTTATGGATCCTTTTCATCAAAAAGAAGATGAGTGAACTTGTTTTCCGGAGGATAATATAACGCTTCTCCCCCCGAAAAGCAAGACCGTTTCAGAAGATCGGCATGACCTTTTCGGCCGGAACCCAGCCGTCCTGCCCGTTGACCCCGATCCGCACGAAATCGCCGTTCCGGTCGAGAATTCTCGCGTCGCTTCCGCCGGAGACAACTGCGACGACACTGCCGCTCGAAGCGGCCGGCAGCGAACGCAGCTCCAGCGAACTGCCCAGCACGACCGCACGTTCCGGGCGGTAGGTGGTGTGCATCTGGAAATACATCGCCGTCGAAGCCAGCACGAAGACCGCTGCGGCGCAGAGAAGCGCCGTCCGGGTCAGCAGCGGCGGCAGTTTGCGCCGCACCGCTCCGGCGACGGCGAGGACGGCGAGGGCCGTTGCCGCGATCATCAGATACCAGTCCGGCCGCAGCGCATCGCGGTAGCGGCCGACCGCGCCGCCGTCATATTCGGGCAGCTTCAGCGCGGTGTTGACCTGCCGCAGGTCTTCCGTGATGACCGGGTCGAGCGGGGCGAGCCGGTGGGCCCGTTCGAAGTACCCCTTCGCCAGCGGCAGGTCGCCGAGCCGGTAGGCCGCTTCGCCGAGGTTGTAGAGAATGTGCGGCGAAGGCGCCCGGTCGTTCAGGGCCTCCCGGTAGTGCCGGATCGCGGCCGGGTAGTCGCCGGCCGCGAAGGCCGCGCCGCCCTGTTCGAACGCGCCGGGTTTCTCCGCGGCTCCGGCCGGGAAAACGGCGAGGACGAAGAGAAGGAACAGCGCCGCATATTTCCGGAGCCCCGCCGACAGGAGTTCGACGTTCTCTTTCGAGAACAGCTTGTGCCGCGCCGCGGCGGGCATGAATTCCGCCGCCTGCACGGATTCGAGGAACGCCTTCAGAGCCGGGTCTTCGATTTTTGCGGTGATTTCGGACGGAGTCGCGCCGGGCGGCAGCCGCAGCGCTTCGGCCAGAAGCGGATGAACCGAGACGGAGAGCAGCTGCAGGAACTCCTCCTCCGAGCGGGTGTTTTTCAGCCTGGCGATCAGTTTCGGCACCTCCTTCTTCAGCAGCCGGACGCGGCGGAACTCCGGATCGTTCTGCATCCGGTGCTTCCGGCGGGCGGCCAGTTCGATGACGAGCGCGGCAATCGCCGCGAGGAGCACAATGGCCGCTGCGGGCGGCAGCGCATGGCGGATGAGCGGCAGCGGAACCGTTTTGCCGGGGCTGGTCCGATGCAGGTGCTGTGCGGACTGGACGGGGTCGGCTGCGGCGGGCGCGGCTTCCCCGGAGAGCGGGGCGGCTTCGCCGGTTGAGTAGCCGGGCGTCATCGGCAGGTCGTTTGGGGCGACCGGCAGCCGGAGGTCCAGCTCGTGAACCGCGTAACTCCCGGTCGCCGGGTCGAAGGTCGCAAACTTCATCGTTTTGGAGAACTCCCCGGCCTTGAGCGGCACAACCGCGTAGCTGATCCGGATTTCACCGGGTTTGTCCTTCTGCACTTCCGGCGGAAAGACGCGCATGTTCTCGAAGGCGAGCTTCGGCGCCGAGAGCGTCTCGATGGTCCCGCTGCCCTTGAGTTCGAGGAAAAAGCTCAGCGCTTCCCCGGCTTTGGCCTCCTTGCGGTCGAAGCCGCCGGTGAGGGTCCACCGGCCGAGCAGTCCGAGATTGACGGCATCCTTCGGCGCCGGGGGCAGCGACTTGATCTCGATTGCGCCCGGGGAGCTGGTTTCGACCTTGTAGGTCGTGTATTCGACATCGGAGAACGGGAAGCCGAAGCCGAAGCCGAAACTCGGGCGGCTGCGCTGTTCGTCCGGCAGCGCGACCGAAAGCGTCAGGCTCGCCTTCGGCTCGATCTTCCCGGGCTTCAGCGGGCGCATGACCGTGTCGAAGTCGAAACGGATAAAGCGTTTCCCGTTCTGGACGGTCTGGCGGATGTCCGGTTCCGCGAAGTTGCTGGTGCGGCCGTCGGGCCACTGGTAGCTGCGTGAAACGAGATCCGAGGTCCCGGTGAGCTCGGGCAGCCGGTTCAGCCGCGGCTGGAGCTCCGAAAGAGCGAGGACCGTGACCCGCATCGGAATCGCCTCGCCCACATAATAGGTCTGCCGCTTGTCCGGCAGCGTCAGTTCGCCGAACACCGCATCGCTGAGGCGGGTGGCGCTTCCGCCGGCCCGGTCGTCCACCTGCATTTCGGAGAGCGGCACGACTTTGACCTCGATCTTCTGCGTCTGTTCCTCCCTGCCGTCGATTTTCACCTTGAAGGCCGGGATGACGAGCGTACCGGGCGCCGTTCCGCGAATGCCGACCGAAAGCGTGTTGACCCGTTTGCCGTTCAGGATCGAAACTCCGTTTCGGCGGATATTCGTAAGCCAGTCTCCGCCGGAGAGCTCCGGCAGCGAAATCGGCCCGTCGATGGAGCCCTCGAATTCCATGGTGAAGTAAAACACCTCGTTTTCGGGAACCGTGTCACGGTCGACCGATACCTGAAGCCCTGCGGCCGATGCGAGAACGGCCGCGAAAAACAGTATTGCTGAAAGAAATTTTTTCACGTTACCAATCCTTTTCCACTTTACGTTCCCTTACGCCGCGGCCCCGGTTGACCCGGTCGCGGAGCGATTGTTCTTCATCCTTCATCATCTGCAGGAGCTGTTCGGCAGTTTCCGAAGAGATCTCATTTTTCTCTTCGCCTTCGGCACTTTCGTCCTTCTGCTCCGCACTCTGCTCCTCGGATTTCTGCGGATCCTGCTGTTCGCCGGATTCGCCTTTCTGCTCCTCGGATTTCTGCTGATCCTGCTGTTCGCCGGATTCGCCTTTCTGCTCCTCGGATTTCTGCTGATCCTGCTGTTCGCCGGATTCGCCTTTCTGCTCCTCGGATTTCTGCTGGTCCTGCTGTTCGCCGGATTCGCCTTTCTGTCCTTCGGATTTCTGCTGATCCTGCTGTTCGCCTTCCTGCCCGTCGCCGTTGCCGGAGAGGGCCCTGGCCGCCTCGTCCAAGTGCTTCTGCGCCTGATCGCGGCGGTTGTTCCTGCGCTCCTGCCCGGCTTTTTCGAGCTCCTGCCGGGCCTTTTCGGCCTGTTGGCTCAACTGCGTCTGATTCAGCTCATCCGCCTGTTTCTTCAGCTGCTCGGCTTCCCGCTTTGCCTGTTCGATCGCCTGATCGGTGTCGGGGCGGTTCTGCCGGTCTTTCTGATCCTGCCGGCCCTGCTGACCCTGTTGGCCTTGCTGGTCTTTCTGATCCTGCCGGTTCTGCTGACCTTGCTGATCCTGTTGGTTCTGCTGACCCTGCTGATCCTGTTGATCCTGTTTGTTCTGCTGACCTTGCTGATCCTGTTGGTTCTGCTGACCCTGCTGGTTTTGCTGGCCCTGTTGATCCTGTTTGTTCTGCTGGTTCTGCTGACCTTGCTGGCCTTGCTGGTCTTTCTGATCCTGCTGGTTCTGCTGGCCCTGTTGATCCTGCTGATTCTGCTGACCCTGCTGGCCTTGCTGGTCTTTCTGATCCTGCTGATTCTGCTGGTTCTGCTGGTTCTGCTGGTTCTGCTGGCCTTGCTGGTCTTTCTGATCCTGCTGATTCTGCTGGTTCTGCTGGCCTTGCTGGTTTTTCTGATCCTGCTGATTCTGTTCCTGTTTGTTCTGGTCGCGGGCCTGCTGTGCCTGCTTCTTTGCCTGTTCCTGCTGCTTTTTCAGCTCTTCGATCTTCTTTTTCAGCTCCTCCACCCGACTGCGGTCGGAGGCGAGGCGAGCCAGGTTGTTCGGCGCGCCGGCGGAAGAGGCAAGGCTTTGCCGGTAAAGCTCTTCGGTGTCTCCGATCCGGTTCAGGGCCTCATCCAGCATCTTCAGGGCCGGGTCGAGCTGCTGCGCCTTGACCGATTCCAGCGCCTTGTTCAGTGTCTCTTCGACGTTCCTGTGGGAGCCGATGCCGAGATTGTACAGCGCGCGGGAGCGGACTTCGCGGTCGCCGACTCCCTCGCGGATCGCCTGTTCATACAGCGAAGCCGCCTCCTTGTCGCCGGCCAGCTGGCTCTCCCGCGCCGCGTTGTACAACTCCGCCGGCGTCGCTCCGACAGCCAGAAGCGGCAGCGCCAGCCAGAGCAGTTGGGCGCCGCGCCATTCGAACGGCCGTTCCCCGGTCATCAGATAAAGGAAGAGCAGCAGCGCCGCCGCGCCGAGCAGCAGCGGGAAATCGTCGTATGGAATCGACTTCTCCGCCGCCTCCTGCTCCGCCCTGCCGAGCTGGTCGATCCGGCTGATGATCGGCGCGAGCCCGGGATCGGTCACCGTGCTGCGGACATAGATCCCGCCGGTTTCCGCCGCGAACTCCCGCAGCTTTTCTTCGTTGAGCCGGCTGGTCGCCAGCTCTCCCTTGGCGGTGCGTTTGAAGCCGCCGCCTTCGTCCGGAACCGGCGCGGCAATGCGCGGGTCGCCGAGCCCGAGGATGAAGAGCGGAATCTTCCGCTCCTTCAATTTAGCGATCGCTCCGGCGCTGTTGCCCGAGAGCTCGTCCCCGTCGGTCATGAGCAGGACCGCCCGGTTGCCGGCCGCAGCGTCGAAGGCGTCGAGCGCGATGTTGACCGGCAGTTCGAGGTTCGTGCCGCCGATCGGAATGACGGACGGCCCGAGTTCGTCGATGTATTGTTCGAGCGTCGTCTTGTCCGAGGTCAGCGGGCAGGCCAGAAAGGCGCGTCCCGCAAAGGCCACGATGCCGAACCGGTCGTTGCCGGTTTTCTCCACGAGCTCCCGCAACAGGTATTTGGCGTGTTCGAGCCGGGACGGGGCGACGTCGGTCGCCCACATGCTTTTCGATACGTCGAACAGGACAAGGATATCCCGGCCGAATGTCTGGTGCGGAATGATCCGGCTTGACCGGTACGGCCTCGCCGCCGCCGCGATCAGCAGCAGCAGGACCGCCGCGAGCAGAATGAACCGCAGTTTGCGTTTCGCCGGTGAATAGTGAACCGCCCGGGGGTCCTTCGCGGACTGGCCGAGCAGTTGTTCGAGCATTTTTCTGCGCTTCGACGCGGCGTACAGCGCGGCCCCTGCCAGAAGCAGGAGCGCGGCCGGCGCCAGCCAAAGCAATTGCGGATGGACAAAATTCATAATATGGCACCCCCTCCCATGCATATTTATGATAACAGGAATATAAACGTTTCCCGCCGCTTTGTCAAGAGTTATGCGGGGTTCCCCCGTAATTCCTCTGGAAATTTTCCGGAAATGAGGTTATCTTGCACAATCGACGGCGGAATAACGGGAAAGGATATGGTTATGGATTCCGGAGAACGTGTGTTGACTGCCCTGCATTGCGGAGTGCCGGACCGGGTTCCGGTCAACTATTTTGCGAATCCCGGCATCGACGGCCGGCTGAAGCGGCATTTCGGGCTGGAGGCTTCGGACAACGAGGGGCTGCTTCTGGCGCTCGGCGTCGATTTCCGGCGGGTCGAGCCGCCGTATCGCGGCCCGAAGCTCCATCCGGATTATCCGGAGCGCGGCGTGATTTCGGACTGCTGGGGGAACCGCATGCGCAAGGTCGAACACGGTTCCGGCTGCTACTGGGATTTCTGCGAGTTCCCGCTGGCCGAGGCCGGCCCGGAGGAGGTCGCCGCCTGGCCGATGCCTTCTCCGGACGACTTCGATTACTCCGGCATCGCGGAGCAGTGCCGGCGCTGGAGATCGTTCGCCGTCTGCGTCGGGGACCCCGGAACCGCGGATGTGATCAATTCGAGCGGCCGGGTCCGCGGCATGGAACAGACCCTGATCGATTTCGCGCTCGATGAGCCGGCCGGGACGCTGCTGGCGGAACGCCGGGCCGAAATTCAGCTCGAGGTGCTGCGCCGGACCATCGAAGCGGCGAAGGGCGGCATCGACTTTCTCTGGATGGGAGAGGATCTCGGCACCCAGATCGCGCCTCTCATCAGCATGGAGACCTTCCGCAGGCACCTGAAGCCGCTCCATCAGCGTTTCATCGACCTGGCCGCCTCGTTCGGGCTGCCGGTCATGGCCCACTGCTGCGGCTCGAGCAGCTGGGTTTTCGACGAGTGGATCGGAATGGGCGTGAAGGCGGTCGATACGCTCCAGCCCGAGGCCGCGAACATGGCGCCGGAATATCTGAAACGGCGTTTCGGCGGCCGCCTGGCGTTTCACGGCTGCATCAGCACGGCGGGAGCCCTGAGCTTCGGCTCCGTGGAGGAGGTCCGCAAGGTCTGCCGGGATACGCTCGACATCATGATGCCGGGCGGCGGCTACTGCTTCGCGCCGACCCATCTGATCCAGGACAATTCTCCGCTTGAGAATGTCCTGGAGATGTACCGCTGCGCCCGGGAGTTCGGCCGCTGCTGATTCCCAGGGTCAGACAATGCGGAAATTGGCGACGCCTTCGGCCGGATCGGAGCGGGTCAGCTGGACGGCGACCCGTTCACCGAGGGCGATTTTGCCGCCGAACCGGTTCTTGAACTCATAGGCGAGCTCCGGAATCAGGTACGTGAGCCGGTCGTCCTGCCGGAAGACCATGAAGGCCTCGGATTCGTAGCCGGGGTGGAGCGCAAGGAAAACCTGCGTCCAGAACTCGTTCGACTGGCGTTCCAGGCGGCGGCGGGCGAGGGCTTCGCGCTCGGCCGCCGCAAGACGTTCGTCGAGATATTCCATCGAAAGCGGCTCTTCGCCGCGGATGATGCGGCGAAGCTGCTGATGTGCGAGCAGATCCCCGTAGCGGCGCAGCGGGCTCGTCACGCGGGCATAGCACGGGAGCCCGAGCCCCGCGTGCGGGGACGCCACGGTCGAGACGACGCTCGGCGGACAACTGCGGCGGAGCGCGAACATGGCGGCGAGCCCGGGCTCGATTCCCTCCGGCAGTCCGGCCGCGTCGGGCGGCGGCTGCGTTGCGAACGGCAGCGCGATTCCGTGCTCGTCGGCGTAACGGGCCACGGCGGAGCCGGCGGCCAGCATGGCGTTGGCGACAAGCTCCCGCTCCGGCGTGATGCCGACCGGCGTGATCGCCACTTCGCGCTCCCGCACTTTGATCTTCACTTCGGGCAGGTCGATGAAGAGGGCGCCGGCGGCGCGGCGGTTCTGCTTGAAGCGTTCGAGCATCGGGCGCAGCTCGCGAAGCGGAGACTCTTCCCAGCGCGCGGCGGCGCCCTCATAAGTCAGACGTTCGACGCGGACGCGGCTCAGGACCATCTTCTCCAGCACCGCTTCGCCGTCGTCGGTGATGCGGATTGCGAAGGAGAGCGCCGGGCTTTCCGCCTGGAGCCCGAGGCCGAACATTCCGGTCGCTTCCGGTGGGAGCATATGGGTGATCCCCTCGGGCAGGTAGAGGTTTTCGCCGCGGCTCATCGCTTCGCCGTCCGCTTCGCTGCCGGGCGTGACGAGGGCGGCCGGATCGGCCACATGGACCCAGAGCAGCCCGTCCTCGCAGCTGACGGCGTCATCCGGGTCGTTGCTGCCTTCGTCATCGATGGCGAGCGCGGCAAGATGGGTCAGGTCGGTCCTCTCCTCGTCCGGCAGCGTTCCGAGCGGGCAGGACGGGTCCTCCAGGCCGACGCCGGCCCGGCGCGGGTGCGGGTTCACGAACAGATCCCAGACGCCGAGCCGGAGCAGCAGCGCATGGGCCTTCTGCGGCGTCGGCTCGATGTCGAGCTCCTTCAGAAGGCGGCTGGAGGCCGATTCGCCGAATGCGACCTGCTCGATTTCACGCATGGCGGGCAGGTCTTCCGGCAGGAGCGCTCCGGAACGGATCCGGTCGATCAGTTCTGCCCGGCGCCGGAGCTTTTCCTCCTTTTCCCGCGCGGCGGCGAGCGCGGCTTCGATCTCTTCGCGCGGACGCGCCGCAACGCCGTTTTCGACCGAGCCGGTGAAACAGGTTCCGTCCTGCAGCAGCAGCCAGGCCGAATAGAATGCGGCGGCGCTGCGGCTGCCGTAGGCGAGTTCCGCGAATTCCGCGAACGGCAGCTGTTCGCCTTCGATCAGTTCGATCAGCTCTCCGGCATCCGGCGCGGGCAGCACGGCGGGCGGCAGAGACGCGGCCGGACCCGGATGCAGGAATTCAATGTCCTTCGCCCGGACGGATTTCGTGTTTCCGCCCTCGATGCGGATTTCGATTTTGTCTTTGGTTACGGCTGTGACGCAGGCGCTCTTTCCATGATAGAGCACGAGCGCTCCGGGATTGAATGACGGCATGAGAATCTCCCTCGGTAAAATGGGTTGTAGTATACACTCGTTTGATTCTTTTTACAAGCTCGGAACGGATTTTCTTGCATTGTCCGCACAGTGGCGCTATTTTATTCCGGGAGCCCGCTTTCAGAATGGCCGGTTCCCGGCGGAAACAGGGGGGGACGATGAAACGGATACTGGTGGTCGGGTGCTGCGGCGCCGGAAAGAGCGTGCTCTCCCGGGAGCTCGGGAAAAAGCTCGGGCTGCCGGTGGTGCATCTCGACCGGCTGTTCTGGCTGCCGGGGTGGGTCGAACGGTCCCGCGAAGCGTTCGATGCGCTTCTCGAGGAGGAGCTTCGGCGCGACAGATGGGTCATGGACGGCAATTTCAGCCGGACGTTCGCACGGCGGCTGGAGTCCGCCGATGCGGTAATTTTTCTGCGTTACTCCCGGTTCTGCTGCCTGAGCGGGGTGTTCCGGCGCTGGATCAGGTATTTCGGCCGGAGCCGTCCCGATCTCGGGGAAGGGTGTCCGGAGAAGATCGATCTGCGGTTCCTGCGGTTCGTCTGGAATTACAACCGCGTCACCCTGCCGAAGATGGAGGCGCAGCTGGCCGGGAGGCCCGGCTCCTGCCGCCTTATTGAACTCAGGTCGCGCCGCGAAGCGCGGCAATTTCTGGAGAAGCTATGAAAACGATTCTGACCACGCCGCGCCTCACGCTCCGGGAGATGACCCGGGCCGACCGGACCGATCTTGCTGAAATCCTGCAGGACCCGGAGGCGATGTACGCCTATGAACACGCCTTCTCCGGGGAGGAGGTCGATCAATGGCTCGACCGGCAGCTTGAGCGTTATGCCCGTTACGGGTTCGGACTCTGGGCCGTGATCGATCATGTGACCGGGGAGTGGGTCGGCCAGTGCGGACTCACCATCCAGAATGTCGAGAATGTCGAGGAACTCGAGGTCGGTTATCTGCTGAAGCGCCGTTTCTGGCATCGCGGATATGCGAGAGAGGCCGCCGCGGCCTGCCGCGACTATGCGTTCAATGCGCTCGGCCGGACCCGACTGGTCGCCTGTGTGCGGGTCAACAACGCCCCGTCCCGCCGGGTCGCCGAGTATCTCGGCATGTCGGTGGAGCGGATTTTCATCAAACATTATTACGATATGGACATGCCGCACGCGCTTTATGTGCAGGAACTGCCGGAAAGGGAAGGGAAAACGCGATGAGTTATCTGTTTATCTGTTACCCGAAATGTTCGACCTGCCGCAAGGCGGAGGAATTTCTGAAGGAACGCGGAATTGCGTACCGCTTCCGCAACATCGTCGAAGAGCGGCCGGCGGCCGGGGAGCTGGCAAAGTGGATTGCTGCAAGCGGTCTGCCGGTCAGGCGCTTCTTCAACACGTCCGGCATGCTGTACCGGGCCGGAAAGCTGAGCGAACGCCTGCCCGGGATGAGCGATGCGGAGAAGATCGAACTGCTCGCCTCGGACGGCATGCTGGTCAAACGCCCTCTGCTGGTCGGGGACGACGGCAGTGTGCGTGTCGGTTTCCGCCCGGAAGAGTGGGCGGATCTGAAGGCTTGAACCATTTTGCCGCGGAGGTGACAAATGAATATTCTGAAGATCGAGTGTCCGCACTGCCGGCAGCATTTCGAGATCGACGAGGCGGAGCGCGGCGAGAATTATCAATGCTCCACCTGCGGGGATTCGTTCAACGGCCGGGAGGCGGTTGTGCTTTCCGCACCGGCCTGGCGCCGGAAGGTCGGCAGCGTGCTGTTCGTCCTTGCGCTGATTCTGCTGGCCGCGAACGTGTCGCTTCTGGTCATGCAGCGGCTCCCGAAGCCGGAGCCCGCCGGTGCGGTTCCGGCCGTCGATCCGGCTGAATTCGCCGAACTCTCCTCGCAGGTCGGAAAACTTGAGGCGAAGCTGGCCGCCCTGTCGAAAACGGTCGAGGCGGCGGAGAAGCGGGAGTCGGCGAAACCGGCGGCACAGCCGGCCGCGGCGAACGACAACGCCGACGTGATCCGGTCGATCTTCATCCGGCTCGGCAGGCTTGAAAGCGAGATCGCCGGACTGAAAGACTCCGGCGGAGAGCTGTAAGTCATCCGCCTTCCGGCGAATCGGGCCTGAATAACAAGGGTCCGTCAGGCGCAACCCTGCTTGCGCAATACGTCGCGGGACTCTACTGTTTCCGCAGCCGTTCGAGTTCCCGGACGGCCGGCTGATGCTTCCGGGCGGCGGCCGCTTCGAGTGCCGGGCGGGCGGTTTCCGGGTATTTGCGGCGGAAGACCCGGTACAGCTCGTACAATGTTTCGGGCGGAACCCGGGCGGCGGCTTCTTCGATGAGGCGGCCGGCTTTTTCGATGTCGCCGGCTGCGAGATAACCGCCGGCCAGCTCGAGACAGGCGGCGGAGAGAAGCGGGGCGGCCGCGCCCTTATGATTCCATACCGCGGCGAAACGGGATTCGGCTTCGGGACTCTTCTCCTCCTTCAGCTGCCGCCCGAGTTCAAGCTGGGCGGCGGGGTTTTCGGCATCCGCCGCCCGGACCAGCCAGCGGCGCGCCAGCCGGGGACCGGCGGAGAAGGCGCCCTCTTCCCCGCACAGGCGGTACAGCTCATAGGCGGCTTCTCCGCTGCCGAGTGCCGCCGCTTCCGAAAAACAGCGGAGCGCCAGCCGGGGATCGGCGGGGACGCCGCTGCCGTTCAGATAGAGCTGCCCGAGGCGGCAGAGGGCATGGATGTTCTTTTTCCGGGCGGACTGGCGGTATCTCCGCAGCGCTTCGGCGAGGTTTTTTTCGACATATTCGCCGTTTTCGTACATGATGCCGAGGTTGAAGATCGCGGTGGAATCTCCCGCTTCCGCGCCGCGGCTGTACCATTCGAACCCGAGCTTCCGGTTCCGCTCCACGCCGCACGCATTGTCGTGGATGTAGCCGGCCATGGTCATCGAGGCGGCGTCGCCGAGCTCCGCGCCGCGTTCGAAGCAGCGCAGGGCCGCTTCGCAGTCGCGTTCGACGCCGTCCCCGTCGAAATAGAGCCGGCCGAGACTCTGGTACGCGTCGGCTTCCTTCTCGTCCCCGGCGCGCAGAAACCACTCGACCGCTTTGGCGCAGTCGCGCTCGACGCCGTCGCCGTCCCGGCAGCATTCGGCCAGATAAAGCATGGCCCTCGGGTCGCCGAGCTCCGCGCCGCGCCGGAAGTTCCGCGCCGCGGCGGTGAAGTCGGCTTCCCGGTCCGTCCCGTTGTAGTCCAGTATCCCGAGGGAGGTGAAACCGGCGCCTTCGCCGGCTTCGCCCGCTTCGCGGAACCAGCGGCGGGCGGCCGCGTAATCCTGATCGACCCCCTTGCCGTCGCGGTAGAGAATTCCCAGAGCCAGCATGGCTTCCGGCCTGCCGGCCGCCGCGGCATACCGGAACCAGCGGCGGGCTTCCGCATAATCCTGTTCGACACCGTCGCCGTGACAGCAGGCGCTGCCGAAGGCATATTGCCCGTCCGGGTGGTTGCGGCGGGCGGATATCCGGTAATAATGCGCCGCTGCCGCACTGTCGCGCTCGAACCCTTCCGCGCCGGAGTCATAGAGCCGGGCGAGGTTCAGGGCGGCGAGTTCGTCGCCCTGGTCAACGGCGGCCTGATAGAGCCGGACCGCTTCCGGGATGTCGGCGGGACCGCCGTCGCCGTTTTCCAGAAGAACACCGAGATTGCAGAGCGCCGGGATATGCCCCTGTTCCGCCGCGAGGCGGTAATAGCGGCGGGCGAGTTCGTATTCCCCCGTCCGGTCGAACAGATACCCGAGCGCGTATTGTCCGCGGGCGCTGCCCTTTTCCGCAGCTCTTGCGAACCAGTGCCGGGCCGTCTCCGGGTCGGCGGGAACGCCTTCTCCGTCGAGCCAGGCATAACCGAGCGCGATTTCGGCATTGGTGTCTCCCTGTTCCGCCGCGGCCCGGTACGCTTCGACGGCTTCGGATTCATGTCCGGCCAGCATGAGCGCGCAGGCTTTGGCCCGGAGTGATTCGGGTTCCCCGCACCGGACTGACGCGGCGAGAGCGAGGAGAAGAATGCATGGAATGAATGTTCGGCCCGGCATAATCGGCTTTTCCTTTCATGGAAGGAATATAAGTCAATAAATGGAAAAGTCAAAAAAGTTCGACAATTTTGGCGGCGCCGCATTGAATTTAACCTGCAAACTGATAAATTATCATATCGTTTGACCAATACGGATGAGAGGGAGAGATCGATGAGAAGGATCGGTGCGGGTGTCGGGAATTCCGGGTTCCGTTTTGTTTCGGCCGGAAGGAGCGCCGGTCTCTCCGGGCGGACGTTTGGATTCCAGAGCCGGGAGATCCCCGCGGGAGAGAGCTGATGCGTTCCGCCCGAATACGAATCCTCATCCTGATGCTGGCGGACGTTCTCTGCTTCACGCTGATTCCCATTGCGGTGATCTGGTGCATGGACGCATTTTTCTGGGAGGCTCCCGTCAACTGGAAGATTTACCTTCGGATGTGGCCCTTCATCGGCGTATTCGTCGGCTGCAATATTTTCATCCGGCTCTATCACGGCGACGTCGCCTATCCGGGCGCCGCGCTCGGTGCGATCGAGGAACAGCGGCGGATTTTCTTTTCGACCGCGCTGGCTTATCTGCTGCTGTTTGCGTTTCTGGCGCTGTCGCACCGGGCTCAGGGAATTTCGCGCATGGCGCTGATTCTGAGCTGGCTGCTGACCTTCCTGCTTCTGCCGATTTTCCGCTGGTGGGCGCGCTGTCTGATGAAGCGGTATCGGTTCGGGCAGATCAGGGTGCTGATCGCCGGGGCCGGACTGACCGGGACGATGGTGGCGAAGGAGCTGCGCCGCGACAAATATTTCGGGTTCGACGTGGTCGGTTTCCTCGACGACTCCCCGAAGCTGCGCGGCAGCTGTCCCGTCGAAGGTGTCCCGGTGGTCGGCACGCTCGGATATGCCCGGAAAGCCGCGCGAAAGTACAATACGGACTACATGATCTGCTGCATCCCGATCACGCTGGTCACCGAAATGCTGGAAAATTATTCGAAGTATTTCCGGCACGTCATGATCATTCCGGACAACCGGGTGTTCCCGATTTCGTGGGCGTACCCGGTTTATCTCTCCGGTTTCAGCGGAATCGAGATCCGCAACCAGCTTCTGCTGCCGATGCCGCGCATGGCCAAGGGGATTCTGGAGGTGTTCGTTTCGCTGGTTGCCTTCGTTACGCTCCTGCCGCTGTTCCTGATCCTTGCGTTTCTGGTGAAGATTTCGAGCCGCGGCCCCATTTTCTACCGGGCGCGGCGGCTCGGGGTGAACCGCAAGACGATCCGTGTCCTCAAATTCCGCACCATGTATGTCGATGCGGACCAGCGGCTGGAGACGCTGCTTGCCGAGGACCCCGAAATGGAGCGCCAGTGGCGGGAGAAGTTCAAGCTGGAGAATGATCCGCGGGTGACGCCGCTCGGCCGTTTTCTCCGCAAGACGAGTCTGGACGAACTGCCGCAGTTCTGGAACGTGCTGACCGGCGACATGGCGGTGATCGGTCCGCGCCCGATCGTGGAGGCGGAGGTCAAGTATTACGGTGAGCGCTATGCCTCCCTGAGCCGGGTGAAGCCCGGAATCACCGGGCTCTGGCAGGTCTCCGGCCGCAGCGAGCTGGATTATCCGCAGCGCGTCAACCTCGATATCAGCTACATCATGAACTGGACGATCTGGATGGACTACTACATTTTCCTCAAGACCGTCAAGGAAGTCATCCTCTGCCGCGGCGCCCGCTGAAGCGGCCGGGAAACCGGCCGCTTCATCGTTCTGCGGTTACTTCTCTGCTTCCCGGCGGTTCAGGTTTCCGGTGAGGGTCATGAGCACGAGGAGCAGGATGAAGAGCGCGGCGCTCCCGGTCAGCAGCGCATAGGTTTCGAGCTGCAGCATGACGAAGACCGCCCCGTAGGCCGCCAGCATGGCGATGAATTCGACGATCGCCGGTTTGCTGCGCCGGAAAATCAGCCGCGAGTAGTAGCCGAGCGCGGCGGAGACGACCAGCGCCGCCGCGCCGTAGGCCATGGCGAACGGAATATGTTCGCCGAGCGAAAGCAGCAGCACGTAGAAGAGCACGACCGCGAGTCCGGCCATGAGGTACTGCACCGGATGGACCCGGCAGCGGGTCAGCCGTTCCGCGAAAAAGAAGGCCAGCATGGTGAAGATGATGACCAGCGCCGAGTAGCGGATCGAGCGCGACGTCTGCTGGTAGATATCGACCGGAATGTAGAAGTTGACGCCGAACCGTTCTTCGGCCGGGTTGAAGCTGCCGCCGTTCCAGCTTTGCGGAAAGCTGCGGTTCAATTCGCCGACGCTGTATTCGGCCGTGAAGCCATCTTCGGTGATTTCGCGTTTCGGCAGGAATTTGCCGGTGAAGCCGGGCGACGGCCACGGGGCGCTCAGCGCGACCGTCGTCTCGCGTCCGGCCGGGAGAAAGTAGATGCCGCGGGAGCCGTTGAGTTCAAGTTTCAGGTCGAAGGAGACCGGGGCGGAGCGGTCGGCCGCGGGGCAGGGGATGGCGAGCCCGGACTCCATCACGCCGTCGAGCTTCGCTCCCGGAAAAACTTCGGCCTCCCGTTCGTTCACGGTGACCTCCAGCCCGGTGATGCCTTTGGTGTCGGTCACGCCGAGCAGGAGTTCGGCCTTGTCCAGCTGGAGGCCGGAGGCTTCGCCGCGGATATCCCGCCGCAGGTTGAAGCTGCCGGAAAAGCTGAGCTTCGCGGTGTAGAGCGCGGCCTGATAGATGCCGCGGTAACGGCTTTCCGGGTCGATTTCGCCTTTGACCGCGAGCTTGTCCGGCATGACCACGAGATACCTCTGCCCGGCCGATTCGGCGGAATACGGAATGCGCAGCACCGGGCCGGCCAGCGTCTGCTCCCGGCCCCATTGGGCGAACACCTCCTCGGACGCCTCGCGCCCGGTGTTTGCCCGTTCCCGGTTCAGCATATAGATCATCAGTGTCGGAATCTGCAGCACCGCGATGATGGCTCCGATGATGATGAGTTTCAGCGCCGTGGAGTTCCGGACGGCGTTCAGGGCTTTGGGGAGCAGGTTTTCGTTGTTCATTTCCGGTTGCTTCCTTTCTGGGGTTCCCATCGATACAATAGATGGGAACCGGAAATTTTACAAGCGGCCTGCCGCTATTTCTGCGCGAGGATTTTCAGGCCTGCGATGCCGGAGAGGATCAGCGCGAGGCAGAGAATCCGCAGGATCGAGACGGATTCGCCGAAGAAGATCATTCCGGCCGCGACGGTTCCGGCCGCTCCGATCCCGGTCCATACCGCATAGGCGGTTCCGAGCGGAAGCGTCCGCATGGAAAACGACAGGAGCAGCAGACTTACGGCCATGGCAGCCACGGTGAGAAGGGAAGGGACGGGACGGGTGAAGCCGTGGGACGATTTCAGGCCGACAGCCCAGCAGATTTCGAAAATTCCGGCGCAGATCAACAGCATCCAATTCATACAACCTCCAGTTGTCAATGGAGCCGTCTCCGCATGATTTCGCCGGCAGGGTCGTCCCCGCGCCCCATAATATACCATGCCGGGGACCGGAAAGCAAGCGCAAAAAAAGCCGGGCGCGTCTGCCCGGCTTCGGAGCACTCCGGTGATTTTCACGGAACGAGCTCGCCGACGAGGAAGAGCGTTCCGGCGTGGCAGCGGAACGGTTCGTATTTCTTCGGATTTTTATCGAAGTCGGCGCGGTTCCGCTCAAAGAGGATTTCGCGCTTGTCGAAGCGGGTCGGCAGGACCCTGATTTTCACGGTGTGGACTTCGTCGGGGAGGTTGTCCGCCAGCGAACAGAGGGAGAGCCTGCGGTAGGTGCAGTAGCCGTCGAAGCGGCGTGTTTCGCGCGATTTGCCGTCCACGGTGATTTCGAGCATCGCGCTGTCCGGTCCGTAGAAATCATACAGCATCGCCTTGGTGCCCTTGAACTTGAATTCGATCGTCGCGCCGGGATCGAACTGCCAGAGCTTCTCCATCCGGTGTGCGAACGGTCTGGCGATCGGGTCGCCGGCCGGCAGGAGCCGGCACCTGCCGCCGAGCCTGATGCCGGGGGCGTCAAGCGGGAAAGCCGATGCGTTCTCCCAGCAGTCCGCGCGCATGGGGGCCGGGAGAATGCGCGTTTTTTGCTCCCGTTTCGCAAGAAGCGCCGGGAACGCCTGTTCGAGCATCCGGGTATAGAGCACGTGCCCGGTGTCGGGGTAGGGGTGGACGCCGTCGCCGGAAAAGACGATCTTCCCCTCCGCGTTCCGCGGCACGCCGGCTTTTGCGTCGAGCTCGTCGCCGGAGACCCGGGTCATGCCCTCCTTGCTGCCGGACATGACGAGTTTCCCGTCTTTTTCAAGCCGGGCGACCTCGTAGGAGAGGTTGACCGACGGCAGCCTGTAGTGCTCCGCAATCTCCTCCATGATCGAGGCGGGACGCGGCAGCCTGCCGGCCTGGTAATCCTTCAGGTTCCCTTTGGTTACGGTGTAGACGAAGCAGATGTCGCTGTCGGGAAGCGCCTTCCGTATCTGGCGGACGATGCCTTCGACCGCCTTGCGGACCCGGTCGTCCTTCGCGCCCGCATCGTTGACCGCGAACTCGATGAAGACGAGGTCCGGCTTGTGGCGGAGCACGTCGTGCGCGAGCCGGAAGGCGCCGAGATCCGAGCCGGTCCCGCCGATCGCGGCGTTGATGCTGCGGATCGCGGCTTTCGGATACAGCTTCTTCAGCAGTTCGGCGGATTGGATTCTCCAGCCGTTCTGTTCCGTGATGCTTCCGCCGAAGTAGGCGATGGTGACCGGCTCGCCGGCGTCGAGCTTCGCCGCCGTCGCCGGCAGCCCTTCGCGGACCGTGAACGGAACCGATTCGCGCAGTGCGGGCGCATCCGGCCCGGCGGCGCGGACCGCTCCGAAAACCGAAAACAGGGAGAGGATGCCGAGAAGAATTTTTTTCATATCAGAACTCCAGTTTGAATATGGGGACCGTATCGTTCAGGCGGTCGGCCGGTATGCCGGTCAGGCGGAGGCCGCTGCCGCGGTTTTTCTCGTAGACGACCGGGTCGAGCGTCCAGCGGACCGCTTCGCCGGTGTTGAGCAGCGTGACGCGGCGGGGCGCCGTGTTCATCGGCCACAGCCGCAGCGTGGAGCTTTCGAGAGGGTCCGGACAATGGACGTAAAGCCGGTTTTCCCGCCGGGTGACCGGCAGCTGCGTATTTTCGAGGAGCCCCGCCGCCGGATCGGCGTCGAATGCTTCGCGGACTCGCTTGAACCAGGTGCCGACGCCTTCGACGACAGCCCGCGCCGGGGGAGGGATGACGCCGTCCGCGTCGGGACCGACGTTCAGCAGATAGTTGCCTCCCGCCGCGAGGGTGCGGTCGATCCGGTCGAGAAAATAGCGGATCGAGTAGTAGTCCTCATCCTTCCGGTAGCCCCAGCTGTTGACGCCGACCGACTGGCACGCCTCGACCGGGCGCGGTGCATCCGCGCCGTCCGAATTGGCGGATTCGGGATCGTTGTCGCGCTCCGGCGTCGAGTAGTCGCCCGGCACGAAGCCGCGATTGTTGATGACGGCGCAGGGCTGCAGCCGGCGGATCAGCTCATGTACCTCCGGCGCCTTGACCTGCGGAACGTTCATATCCCACCAGATGCCGTGGATGGTTCCGTAGTTCGTGCAGAGCTCGGTGATCTGCCGTTTCAGGAATTCGAGGTATCTGCTCCAGTCGTGGCGGGCCGGATCGGTCACGATTTCATGGTGACGGCCGATGTTCGGGTAGTTTTCCTGGTGCCAGTCGACGATCGAATAGTAGAATTCGAGCGGCAGCTCCCGCTTCCGGCACGCTTCCGAAAGCCGGGCGAGGATATCCTGTCCGAAGGGGGTGCTGCCGACGTGGAATTCGGTTTCGCGGCTCGGCCAGAGGCAGAAGCCGTCATGGTGTTTGGCGGTGATGACCATATATTCGAATCCGTTGCGCAGGGCGAAATCGACCCAGCCGTCCGGATCGAACCGGCGCGGGTTGAATTTTCCGATGAGCTTGCGGTATTCGTCCGCGGGGACGCCGCAGCGCTGCTGCTCCTGTTCCTGGATGCCGTTGATCGCATAGAGCCCCCAGTGCAGGAAGAGCCCGAGGCGGCGGCGCAGGAACCAGTCGCGCCCGTCATTGAATCTGAACATAAAACCACTCTCTCAATTGTCCTGTTTGGTCCGAACGACGCCGAAATCGGCCGCGTTGCGGAAATTCAGCGGCGTGCCATACAGCATGAGCTGCGTCTTGCGGCCCGGCTTATCCGGATATGCGCCGTTCAGGCCGAAGTCGAAGCCGAATTTCTCCGGTTTCCGCCCATCCGGAGTTACCGCCCTCCACGGAATCCGCACGGCGGCGAAATAACCTTTTCCGGTTTCCCCGCTGCGGATTTCCACGCCGTTTTTCTGCGGGTCGGCCATCTGCGGGCTGTACAGCGCCGGAGCCGCTCCCGCAATTCCGGGGCGCAGCAGGAACTGATAGACGCCGGAGGCGTAATTCGCGTTCCCGAGCCCCCCGCCGGGACGGCGGAAATCGAAAAAGAGCTCCGCGCCGCTGCCGAGAACGCCGGGCCACGGCACCGGCGGCTTCCGGTATGCATCACACGCTTCAAGCTTAATGTACAGCGCTTCGTCGTCATATGCAAGGCGGAGCGTGCCGGAGAGTTCGTCCGGGCCGCCCCAGAAGCTCTCTTCCTGAAGCGAAGCGAGTTTCGGAGGGCGTCCGATCACGGCCTGTTCCGCGCTGTTCAGCGCGATGCCGGGAATCCGGTCCATCGCCTCCGGCGAGGAGAGGTCCGGGGCGGCGGCAAGGCGCGGAATGACGATCGACGGCTTGTTGACGATTTCGACGGTGGTACGGTATTCGCCGCCGTCCGGCAGGGCGACCGCGAACGGCAGCCGGATTTCGCGCGGCGCTCCGGGGCGGAGACGGTAGCTGAATTCGAGGTTGCGCCGTTTTTTCGGCGCGATTTCGATCGTGCCGGCGGCCGGCGTGACCGACGCTTCGCCGGAGGCGAGCGCGCGAACTGCGGTTTCCCGGTTCCGGCCGCTGCGGTTCAGCAGCGTAAAGCGGATGGTTCCCTGCGCCTCCTCCGGTCCGGTGACCGTGATCCGGTCGACCGGGGAGGGCAGGAGTTTCATGCCGGGCCGTTTCGCATGAAGGTAGACGGGCTGTTCTTCGAGGGTGAGCAAATAGCGGTGCATCCCGCCGCCTCCGCCGTTCGGCTGGAGCTTCGAGCGTTCGCCGTAAAGGGTGACGAGTTCGAGTTCGGGTGAAGGAGAGTCGAGCAGCAGGGAGCCGGTATCGGAGGAGGGCCAGAGCAGCGCGACTTCTCCGCCGTCCGCCTTGCGGAAGATTCCTCCCCTGACGGCGGCGTCCGCGATGGTGCGCGGGGCCGGATCGGTCAGCACGCCTTCGAACTGAGCGGCGAGCACGCCGACTGCGAGCGTCAGCAGATTCGGCGTGCGTTCTCCGGCGGCGGTTGCGCCGAGCAGGCTGAAGTTCGGGGAACTTTCGAGCCACTTTTCCGGATTTTTCGGCCACTTCGGGTTCCAGCCGAAAAAGATGAAGCCTTCGCAGCCGGCCAGCAGGTTGATCGCGGCGTTCTTCACCATCGAGGCCGAGGCCTGGTATTCGTCGTTGACTTTGCCGGGCCAGGCGTTTTTCGAGACGAAGCCCGGAGCCCGGGCTGCGGTCTTTTCCGCGACTTCGGCCGGCGGAATCGCTTCGTCCGCCCGGTAGCGCATGACGCAGAGCACACCGGTTTCGGAGTTCATGAAGCGGTTGAGCTTGTGGGTGCGGGCGGCCCGTTTCGCCTCTTCGAGCATTGCGGCCAGACCGATGCGGTCCGGCTGATTCGGCGTGGTGTAGGTGTGCCAGCTCACCGCGTCCATATCGGCGCCGGAGTCGAGGGTTTTCTTCATCCACGGCACGAAGGTGCTGGTTCCGCTGATGCCGTAGATGAAGTTCGACGGATCGGCGGCGCGGAGTTCGCGGCTGACGGTGCGGGTGATCTCTGCGTAATCCTCCGGTTTGTCCGGCATATGGCCGGAGGCGTTCGGTTCGTTTTCGATCTCCCAGCGGCGGATTCTGCCCCGGTAGCGTTCGGCTGCGGCCCGGATGAAGGCGCCGTAGCTTTTCAGTTCGGGGAAACCGCCCGCCCAGCCCCAGGCCAGCTTCCGCATGCGTTCATACGGCCGCGCCCGCTGCCAGTCGAGCAGCGGAGTTCCGTAAAGGCAGACGTAGAGTTCGCGGCCCGAGGCGAGTTCCCAGTCGATTTTCTCGTTCCAGTTCCATTCGCCGGGGGGAGTAGCCGGATCGAGGCCGTGGTTCCCGTTCCAGTCCCGAACCCATGCCGGGCCGACCACATAGCCCCAGCGCAGGTATTTGTGGGCGAAGCGCAGCGGCAGCGCATCGGGCCAGAAGCCGAAAAGATTGACATCGGCGTCGTGCAGCCCGAAGAGTCCGGGACCGGCTTTCTCGCCGCGCGGTTCGGCGCGGAAGAAGTGGAAACGGCGTTCTCTGTCCGCATCGGTTCCCACCGTTTTCACGGTCAGGTGATAGAGGTCGCTCCTGAGTTCAAACGGAAACCGGATCGTTTCGAACCGTTCCCGGCCGGGCGCGAGCTCGCGGCTTTCGGTCCAGCTCCGGTCGAGCTTGCCGATCTCGCTGACGATCCGGAAGGCGAGGTTGACGCGGCGCGTCTCTCCGGTGGAGTTCGTCAGCTGAAGCGTCGGGCAGTCCCGCCGGGCCGGTTCGACGGAAACCGCATAGTTGTCGAAGCCGTGGAACACGGCGGTCACGCCGCCGTTTCCGGCCGCCGGTTCGACCCGGGCCGCGTAATCGTGTTCCCAGTCGAGCTTGAGCGTCGCTCCGCCGGATGCGAGGTGCAGTTCGTCGATCACGGCTGCGTATACGGAGAGCCGGACCGGGGTGAAGTTTTCCGGAATGCCGATGGCGAGCTGCCGGCTTCCGCCGGTCAGCGTCGCCCGGCCTCCGCCGAATTCGAGCGTGAACTTCCGCCAGCGGTCCGTCGTCGGCAGTTCGGGCGCGGCGGCGGTTTCCGGACCGGAACGCAGCGCGACGCCGCGCCCGGCGGCCGCCGCCGGAATGACGACTTCAAGCTTTTTGCCGTCCGCGCCGGTGAACACGAGGGCCGCTTTTTCCGCCCGCCGCGGCAGGTCGCGCAGATAAAACGACGCGCTGCTCCGCGCGGCGGCGGCGAAATGAGGCGCGAGCGGATAAGTGAAGCTGACGTTTTCGAAATCGACGCATTTTCCGGCCGCTCCGCCCGCGACGGGCGGGATGACCGGCACGCGCAGATTCGCGCCGCCGCCGGAAGGATAAAGCGTGACGGCGGCCGCCGGCTGCACGGCGGCGAGCACTCCCGCCGCGCAGAGAAGGTAGAACGTTCTCATGGCGTGCTCCTATTCGATTTCGATCGTGAGGAGCGGGTTGTACCGTCTGCCGGAAATCGCGGCGAATTCGCTGGTCCGCCAGCGCCAGGCGCTTCCGGCGGGAGCATCCGGCGCGGCTTCGAGCCGGAACCCGATCCACCTCGACTTCGCTTTCGCGGCTTCGCGGACGGCTTCGGTCACGTCGATCCGCACGGCCGGGAGCGGTTTTCCGGCGGTCCTGACCGGTTTTGCTTCGAGCGCGCGGCCGAGCTTCGTGCCGTTGTCGTCCGTGAGTTCGATTTTTCCGTCCGCTTCGGGGGCGAGATAGAAGTAAAGATCGGTATCGGGGCCGGAGGCCCCCTCCTTGTCCGGATGGCAGCCGTTGTTGCCGTTGAGCCATAGCTGCAGCGTTGCTTTTCCGACCGGAGCTGCGAGTTCCGGCAGTTCAAACTCAAAGACCGCTTTGCGGTTCTGTCTCCAGATTTTGCCGGAGTGGACTTCCCGGTCCTCGCCGTCGGCTTTGAGCGACATGGCGCGGTCGACAATGCCGTCTCCGGTCGAGTCGGTCAGGGCGCCGTCGCCGGCGGGAGCCGTCCGGGTTTCGATCGTCGCCGCCGGAGCGCTGGAAAAACTGACGGCGAATGCGGCGGCCATGCTCAGGATCAGGTGTTTCATCGGTGCCTCCCTGTGGTGCGGATCAGTTGACGGTCGTGTTGTGCCAGTAGATGTACTGAGCGCGGGTATTGCCCTCGGTGGTCAGGACCTGCCAGTGCAGCGAGCTGGTGTGGCCGTCCGCCCAGAGGATGTTGGTCATGCCGCCGTGGCGTCCGCTCGGATAGGCCGAGGTCATGGCGGCCGCGGCGATTTCGCCGTTGCCCATGCATTCGCGCCCGTCCACGGCGTAGACCTTCTGGGAGGGCGAGACGATTTTCGTCACTTTTCTGGGTACGACCGAATTGCCTGTGCCGGCGGTCGCGAAGTAGAGGTAGTTGACGCCGTACATGCCCCAGTATTCGGTGTTTGCCTTGCTTGCCTTGTATTCGGCGTTGGACATTTCGCGGATCGGGCAGCGGTTGATGACGCTGCGGTCCTTCCGGGCGGCGGAGTAGGCGGCGTTCTTGTCGTTGTTGTAATAGTAGAGCCGCAGCAGCCGCGAGGACCAGGTCGGACTCGTCCCGTCGGAGCCGTAGGCCGGATAGTAGTTGTCGAAATCGTTGTTGTAGAACTGGACGAAGGAGCCGAGCTGCTTGAGATTGTTCACGCAGGTGCTTTTCTTGGCCGACTCGCGCGCCTTGTTCAGGGCGGGCAGCAGCATCGAGGCCAGGATGGCGATAATCGCGATGACGACGAGGAGTTCGATCAGGGTGAAGCTCTTTCTCATTGCACTCTCCGGTTGGTTGGGATGGATGGAACTGGTCAGGAAGCCCTTGACGACTTTTATTCTTCTCCGCATGATTTGCCCGGCATCAGCCGCGCGACGGTGGACGGGATGACGATTCCAGCGGGGGAGGAGCCGGCCAGCGCCGCGGTCAGGGCGTCGAGGCAGCCGCGCACCATGAGTTCGGGATCGACTTCGAGCGTGGTCAGCGGAACCGGGCTGGCGAATTCGCAGCCGTGGTTCATGTGGGTCAGGATCGCGATGTCGCGCGGAATCCGGAGCCCCTGTTCCAGGATTGCCATCAGGAGTCCCCGGCAGACGACGTCGTGGTTCACCAGAATCGCATCGGGCCGGTTTTCTCCGGCGAGCAGGAGCTTGCCCTTCTCGTAGCCGTCGGTCTCCTTCTGCCCCCAGCGGAACACCCGGACGGCGGCGCCGGTTCCGGCCGCGCCCTCCATTGCGCCCTGCTGCTCGCAGCGGAAATCCTCACGGAAATTCGGATACGGCAGCTCCTCCGGCATCATCGACACGACCGCGATATTGCGGTAGCCGCGCCCGGTCAGGTATTCGACGCCCTTCTTCACCGAGGCGCGCTGGTCGATATGGAACGGTTCGCACCAGGCGGCTTCGGGGTGCTGCTCGAGGAACTCGGTCAGCTTCGGGGTCCGGTTGCTGGCGATGATCGCCTTGAGTTCTCCGCTGGTGAGGTCCTGTTCGAGATCGAACATCGTGCGGCTGCCCGATTCGAAATCGAAATAGATCTTCAGGTTGAGGGCGCGTTCGAGCGACTGCTTCTGGAATTCGTCGAGCAGCTGCGAATAGAGGTGGCTCCGGTCGCGGAACGGATTCTTGCCGAATACGAGCGCGATGACGTTGACGCGTTCGCGGGAGCGCACGAAGGTTCCGCGCCGCGGCTGCCTCTCGATGAGCTGCCGCTGAACGAGATGCTGCAGGCTTTTGTGGATCGTGACCGGCGTCACATGGTAGAGCCGGGCGAGTTCGACGGTCGACGGCAGGCGGGATTTGTCGGGCAGCTCTCCCGAGACGATCCGGTGCGCCAGATGATCGGCGATCTGCTCCTGCAGCGGCGCGGCGGTGTTGGCTTTGAAGGCGATCACTTTTCCATTCTCCTGATCCGGCTCTTCCGCAGGGGGACGGAATGCCGTCTGGTATATGATTATTTTATCGAGTATAATAATAGTATACCAAAGACGGAGGCGAATGTCAATACCCGGTTGGAAAATTTTGCGAAAAAAGCCGCCGCCCGTTTTTCCGGAAGCCCGGGGAACGGAACGTTCGGCAGTGAACGGCAGGAACGCGGAAGATACACTCCTGCCGGCTGCCCGGGCGACAAGAACCTTTCCGGGCGGCCGCGGATTTTTGCCGGTGCCGCCTTTCCGGAAGTGAGGTTCTGTGCGGGGTCACGTCATCGGGAAACGGCCGGAGGGAAAGGCAGTCGGCCGAACAGATCGATCGGGCCTGTGCCATCCCGTGCCGGAATCGCATATATGACCATACGGCGGCAGATGCGGCAGCTCATCTGCCGACCCCTTCGCGCCGGCAGGTGCGCGGAGAGATGCCGTACTCCTTTTTGAACGCGGTGGAAAATGCGGCGAAATTGTCGTAGCCGCACCGCAGCGCGATCACCGAAACCGGCAGCGTGGTGGAGACAAGCAGAGTGTTCGCCCGTTTCAGCCGCAGGTGGTAAAGCACCTGCATCGGAGTGGCGTCGTAGCGTCGTTTCGCCTGCCGGAGCAGGGTGGATACCGACATGTAGACCTCGGCAGCCATCATCTCCAGGGTCCATTTTTTCTCGAGTGATCCGCTGACCTGCCGCCAGAGGTTTTCGAACGGATCGTCGGGGGGAGGCTCGGTCTGCACCGACTCCGGCAGATGGAAACTGCGGGCGAGCAGCTCGAGAATCTGGTCGGTGTACGAGGCGATCAGGGCTTCGCAGCCGTAAGGCGAACGGTCCGGTTTCAGCCCGAATGCGCACAGGGCGGCGGCCAGATCCATCGAATCGCAGTAGAAGTGCCAGGGCGGACGCTCATCGGAGGTGTCGGCCGCCAGGTTGCGGATCACGTGGATCGATTCGAGGGCCAGTCCCTTCATGGCGGCCTCCAGTTGTACCGGCGGTGTTCTTCGACCGAAAAAAGGCTGCGGCAGTCCGGCAGGAGGCAGGGGGGTATCCGGGGTCAGGTGGAACCAGCAGAAACGCCAGGGGGCGCTGCCGGTCTGTCGGTAGAACTGTTCCTTTCCGGCCGGCAGGATGCAGAAGGAGCCGGCGCTCTGCTCGTGTGTCTGCGCTCCCGCCGTCACTTCCCCGCTCCCGGAGCATGTGAACAGCGCGAAACGGAAGCCCGGTATCCTTCGCAGCCGGAATCCGGGCGTCGCCCGGCTGACGCCGGCCATTCCGATTCCTGCATTGCGCAGTTTCAATATCGCCGGATGCTTCAGATAGAGCGGCAGGAAAAACTGCGCGGTCTCCCGGGGGATGACGTGTTCCAGGGTGATGCAGGTATTCAGGATGCAGTCCGGATTCATCTGTTCCATTACTCCCCGCCGGATGGAAACGACGGCATGATTTCATGATTTCAGCGATTCAACAATAATAAATCCCGTATAAAGCGACAATTCAAGTAATTTTGACGATTTTACAAAAAAAAATAACGATTCTGCAAAATTATTTTTTATTTTTGAATATATAATTTAAACAGGCAGATAACACTGCCGCGGTAAACATGAAACCCGGAAAGGAATTGTACGATGCATAGGAAATTCACTCTTGTCGAACTGCTGGTGGTGATCGCGATCATCGCCGTTCTTGCATCCATGCTGCTGCCCGCCCTGAATAAGGCGCGCGAACGCTCGAAGGCCACCGCCTGCACCAACAATCTGAGGCAGGTTTTTCTGACTCAGGCAATTTATGCCGAAGATCACAAAGGCTGGATGACCCCCGCGCGGACGGAACCGAACTGGGACAGTTGGCTGTATTTCGCCGTCCGCGGCAAATATCTGGAAAAACCCAGAGACGGCTCCCGCCCCTTCCTGATGTGTCCCTCGCTGGCCGCCGGATGGACAAACGGCTGGTGGCACGGGTTGTACGGCGGCATTTACGGTATCAACCGCGGGAAAGATCCCGACAGCCCGGCAAGTTACATGAACGGTACAGGAGAGTACCGCTGGTGCCAACGGCTGACGGCCTTCCGAAATCCGAGCCGGAGAGATATTTTCGCCGACAGCAGATACAATTCGACCTACGGGTTGTACGATCATAACGGTGAATCCGACAGCTGGGGGAAATGGTGGGTTCAGGTGCGGCACGGCGGGAAGAGCTCCATGCTCTTCGCCGATGGGCATGCGGTGTTGATGTCTCCGGAGAAACTGAATGCCGATTATAATTTCAAGAACCGCATCCACCTGTATTGAAAGGAGTCCCGATGTATCGTCTTTTCGTGATAATTTTTACGGCCGCGATGACGGGATTGATTTTCTGCCTTGCTGCTGAGGAGCTTGACACGATCGGTTTTGAGCAGGGATTTCAGGATATCTGGGTGGGGCGTCCGGAGGCCGTCCGGATTGACGCCTCCGACTCCTCCGAGGGGAAGCAGTGCGCGGTTTTCGATCCCGGCGGCAGGATTGCGGAGATCGCCCGCGGAATCAAGCTGCGGCGCAATGAAATTTATACGGTGAAATTTGATGCGCGTTCGACCTCGCCGGGCGGGGGGGCTCCCGAAATTCAGGTGCGGCTGCTGATGCGCTCCTTGAAAAAGCCGATCGACTGGTTCAAAGAGGCGGGCAAAGCATCGGCGGAGTTGAATGTCCCGACGGCGCTCCGAGGGGAGTGGCAGACGTTTTCCTGCTCCTTCGGGCCGCTGCCGGACACCTGGCGGGATGCGGAGGTCAGCTCCGTCAATCTCTATTTTCAGATCCTGCCGGGAAAGAAGCCGGGTAAAGTCCTGCTGGATAACATCCGCATTTCGACCCGTCCGGCGGTGGAGACGAAGCCGGAGATATCGTTTCTGCTGCCGGACCCCGTTCGAATTTTCGACCGGATTCCGGATTTCAAAGTGAAGCGGAGCGGCCGGGCGGGAGTGCTGCGCGTGACCGCCCGCAACGCCGGCGGTGAAGAGACGCTGAAGCTTCAGGGCGTGCCCGGTGAAGGCAGCCTGGCAGTTACGCTTCCGGGGCCGGATTATTACGACATCGCCGCGGAGGTCGTCGACGGAACGAAAATCCTCGCCTCCGCCCGGACCTCCGTCGTGGTGACGACGCCGCTGCCGGACGATTACTATTCGACGCCGCATCCGGCTTTCGGAGTCTGGTGCCAGGTTGACGATCGCATGCACCGGCTCGGCGGCGGCAAATGGACGCGCCACACGTTGTTCACCTATTTCCCGTCGGCCAACGGCGGCACCCCTCCCTCTCCGGAGAAGGTCGCGACGCGTTCCCCGGTCAAGGTGATCACGAACGTCAATATTCCCCATCGTCCCCATTCCGCAGAGGAACTTGCGGAACAGCGCCGCAAGCTCGAACGCGAGATGATCGCCCGGCGGGGACTGGTCGATATCTGGGAGACGCAGAACGAACCGATGCTCGGTGAAAATTTCCACGGCACCATGCAGCAGGCAGCCGATATCATGGCAATGCAGAGTTCCGTCGCCCGGCAGGTCGTTCCGGGCGTCCCTGTGGCCGGCATCTGTCTCAATCCGATGCAGAAGAACCATTTTCTGCAATATCTGAACTATTATCGCAACTGCGGAATCGACAGACAGATCGACATGCTGGCGCTCCACCCCTATATCCCCGGCGCCCAGAGCCCCGACACCTCCGGTTACGTCGAAACGATCAACCGGCTCCGGAAGGAGGTGTCGAAGATCGCGGGGAGGGAGATTCCCGTTTTCATCAGCGAAATCGGCTATTCCACCAAACCCGGCGGCGAAGTGACCGAGCTTCAGCAGGCGGCCTATCTGGCCCGGGTTGCCATGCTGAACCGCCAGATTCCCGGCCTGGTCGGGTGTGTCTGGCACAACGGGGTCTGGACAGAGGCTTACAGTCGAAGGGAGTATGATTTCGGCATCATGAAGGGAGTCAAGGGGTCTTCGATCCGCGAACCGAAACCGGCATTTGCGGCATGGGCGACCGTCTCCCGCCAGACCTGGAACGCCGATTACCTCCGCGAGCTGGATTTCGGCCGGAACGTGCGTGTGCTGCTGTTTCGTCGCAACGGGAAGCCGCTGCTCGCGCTCTGGGGGCTGCAGGGGGAACCGGTTTCGGTCCGGCTTCCGCTGAACGTTCCGGAGGTTACCGTGGTTGAGTTGTGCGGACGAAGCCGGCGTGTTCGGCTTGCGGACGGCGTTCTGCCACTGTCCCTGGGGGAGGCGCCGGTTTATGTCTCCGGCGATTTTCCGGCGATTTTCGACGAGCGGAGCTTTGCCGTGGCGATGGAGCCGGAAGTCCCGGCGGCGCTCGCCGGCATGCCGTTTGAATTCCAGGTCAGGCTGCCCGGCCATTTCAGCTCCGCCGAACTCCGCATTCCCGCCGGGGAGTACGGTACGGCGCAGGTGACGGGGAGCGGCGCCGACCGCACCGTAAAGATCATTCCGGCCCCCGGCATCCGGCCCGGCTGTTATGATCTGGAATTGCGGCTGGAAGAGAACGGCCGGCCCCGCAGCATCCTCATCCGGCAGCTCGAGATCCTGCGTCCGGTGGATTTCAGCCGCGTCGCGCCTGTTGCAGTCCCGCAGGGCCGCGCCATCCTCTGCACGGCCGAATTCCGGGATTCCACGGCCGGTGACGCGACCGTGGAAATTCTGGAAAACGGGAACAGGGTGGTCGGACTTGCCCGGCTTTCGGCCCCGGGGGAGAGCGTGATTCCGCTTTACCTCACCCGGATCGGGCGCAGAAACAGCTACTCCGCCCGCTTCACGCTCTCCGACGGTTCGAGCTATGTGCAGCCGCTCGGGGGAGGATTGACGCCGGTATCCATTCCTTATTTCCGCGATGCGCTTGATCGGGTGGAGGAGTGGCCGGAATGCGGACGCTTTGCGATCGGCGACGGCGTGGCGAGCAGTCACGGGTTGACCGGGGAGAACGACCGTCCCTCCGGTGTCATCCGTCTGGCGTGGGATGAGGACTTTCTCTATTATGCCGTCGATGTGAACGACAAGACCTGCCGTACCGTCGCCCTTCCCGCCGACATGTGGCAGGGAGACTCCCTCCAGTGCGGTATCGCCGCAGATCCGCAGTTTATGATCAGGCCGAACAATGACGGCCTTCAGGAGACCGCGTATAATGAGTTCGGAACGGACCTCCGCGACGGCGGATCGCGCAGTTGGACCTGGGCAAGCATGAACCGCAATGCAATGCCGTGTAACCGGCCGGTTCCCGGCATCCGGCTCGATCACCGCCGCGACCGGACCTGGACGTTTTACCGGGCCGCTGTGCCGTGGGAGACGCTGAATATCCGGCCGGGCGAGGGAGTGCCGCTGCGCTTGAGCATTCTCGTCAACGATTCGGATGGCGGCGTCCGTCACTGGATGGAGTGGTTCGGCGGCATTGCCGACGGCAAGGACCCCGGCCTCTACGGTTCCGCGGTTCTGACGAAACAGGACCGGCAGCCGTAAAACCGCCGGAGCCGGGGACTTTTGCGCCCCGGCGGACAGGCGCCGGGAATGCGCGGGAGATTTGTCCCGAAAAAATTCCCCGGACCGGTGGAAAAAAAGCTTTCACCGATGTAGAGTATAAACGCCGTCTTGTCTTTTTAATTTTTCTGCGGAGTTTCCCGGAGTGAAAAAACGTTTGCTGATTCTGCTTCTGGTCGTCGCCGGAACCGGATTTGTCGCCGTCCCGAAAGCGAAAGCGATGGACCCCGTGACCATCGCGGTCCTCGCCCCCGCCGCCATGCGGATGGCCGAGGCGACCCATCCATATATCATGCAGGGAATTGCGTGCGGCGCGCGCGGCATGGCCAAGGCCGGAATCGCCGGGTTCCGCATGCTTTATCTGCCGTGGGGCGTCGTCCAGTGCACACTCGGATTGCCGCTCGGCGGTCTCAGCCCCGGGATCGGCAACATCGTCGAGGGCGGCACCGCGCCGTTCGAGATGGCCTTCCGCATCATCATGCTGCCGGTAAACCTCTGCGGCGTCGATATATAGCCGCCGTGCAGCCGCCCGCCCGCCGTGAAATCCTCCGGCGGGCCTTTTTTTCCGGTCCCGGGCGGGCGGGGGCGGAAAACCGCGAAAATCGCGTGATTGCCCGGTTTGACGCGGGAAATTTCACCGGAACCGTGCTATATTAAACCGAATATGTATCGATCATCAACCCGAGACATGGAGTGAAAGAAGCAATATGAGCACCCGCGAACCCTTGCCGCGCGCCTACGAACCGGCCGCGGTGGAAGCCAGATGGTATCCGCACTGGGAAGAGGCCGGTTATTTTCACGGCAGGCCGGACCCGGCGAAGAAACCCTATTCGATCGTGATTCCGCCGCCGAACGTCACCGGCATCCTGACGCTCGGCCATGTGCTCAACAACACGCTGCAGGATATCCTGATCCGCTATCACCGCATGAAGGGCGAGGAGGTCTGCTGGTTCCCCGGCACCGACCACGCCGGGATCGCGACCGAGGCGCGGGTCGAGAAATACCTGCGCGAGAAGGAGAACACCGGCCGCGACAAGCTCGGGCGAGAGGAGTTCATCAATCGCGTCTGGAAGTGGAAGGACGAGTTCGGCGGAAAGATCATCCGCCAGCTCCGCACGCTCGGCTGTTCCTGCGACTGGGAGCGCGAGCGCTTCACGATGGACGAGGGACTTTCGGCCGCCGTCCGCAAGGTGTTCGTCGAGCTCTACAACAAGGGTTACATCTACCGCGGCCAGCGCATGATCAACTGGTGTCCGGTCGCCAAGAGCGCGCTTTCGGATGAAGAGGTGATTTATAAGGACGTCGCGGGCAAGTTCTACTATTTCCGCTATCCGATTTCGGACGGCTCCGGTTATCTCGTCGTCGCCACGACCCGGCCGGAGACGATGTTCGGTGATACCGCCGTCGCCGTGAATCCGGCCGATGAGCGCTATAAGCACCTGATCGGCAAGACCGTGAAACTGCCGCTGACCGATCGTGAAATTCCGATCATCGGCGACGTGCACGCCGACCCGGCCAAAGGAACCGGCTGCGTGAAGATCACCCCCGCACACGACCCGAACGACTTCGAAGTCGGCAAGCGTCACAACCTCGAGGTCATCAATGTCATGAATCCGGACGCCACGCTGAATGCCCGCGCCGGCGCGAAGTTCGAGGGACTCGACCGTTTCGCGGCGCGCGAACTCGCCGTCAGGATGATGGAGGAGCAGGGGCTCGTCGAAAAGGTCGAGGATATCCGCCATGCCGTCGGCTACTCCGAGCGCGGCGACGTTCCGATCGAGACGCTGGTCAGCTACCAGTGGTTCTGCAATATGAAGGAGCTTGCGAAGCCCGCGATCGAAGCGGTTCAGTCCGGCAGGATCAAGTTCCATCCGGAACGCTGGAGCAAGACCTATTTCCACTGGATGGAGAATATTCAGGACTGGTGCATTTCGCGCCAGATCTGGTGGGGACACCGGATTCCGGCCTGGTACAACGACGCGACCGGCGAGGTCTACGTCGGCGAAGAAGCTCCGGCCGCGCCCGGCGAATGGCGGCAGGAGGAGGATGTGCTCGACACCTGGTTCAGCAGCTGGCTCTGGCCGTTCTCGATCATGGGCTGGCCGGAGAAGACGGAGGAGCTGAAGTACTTCTATCCGACCGGCGACCTGGTGACCGGGCCGGACATCATCTTCTTCTGGGTTGCGCGCATGATCATGGCGGGCTGCGAATTCATGAAGGAGATCCCGTTCCGCAACGTCTATTTCACAAGCATCATCCGCGACGAGCAGGGGCGCAAGCTCTCGAAGTCGCTCGGCAATTCGCCCGACCCGCTCGACGTGATCGCCGAGTACGGCGCCGACGCGCTGCGCTTCACGATCACCTACATCGCTCCGGTCGGCATGGACATCCGTTACAGCAATGAGAAGTGCGAGATCGGCAAGACCTTCGCGAACAAGCTCTGGAACGCCTGCCGTTTCCGGCAGATGCAGGGGGACACCTCCGCGCACTTCCGGGCGCTGCCGCCCGAAATCGCCGCGGAGCTTTCCGGCGACGAGCGCTGGATGCTTGCAAAGCTTGACGCGGCGATCGATTCGATCAACACGGCGATTGCGGAGTTCCGTTTCCACTCCGCCGCGCACGAGGTGTACGATCTGGTCTGGTCCTGCTTCTGCGACTGGTTCATCGAGGCGGAGAAGGTTCCGATGCGCGCCGGCGGCGGGGAGAAGGAGCGGGCGCTGGCCGTGCTCGATTATGCACTTTACCGCATCCTGCGGCTGCTGCACCCGTTCATGCCGTTCATCACCGAGGAGCTGGCCCACCAGATGGGCTTCCTGTCGGATGGAGAAACGATCATGTTCGAGCCGTTCCCGGAGGACGACGGCTTCCGCAATGCCGATGCTTCCGAACTGGCCCGCATCGACGGCAAGTTCGAGCTCGTGCGCGCCGGGCGTTTCCTGAAGGCGTCGTACAATCTGCCGGACGGGAAGAAGGTGAAGTTCTTCGTGAAGGCGGTCGATGCGGAAGCCCTTGCGTTTCTCGAGGCGGAGAAGGCGTCGGCGCTGAGCCTGCTGAATGCCGAGGCGATCGAGTTCACGCTGGCCGATTACGATCCCGCCGCGCACGGCGCCGCGCCGTCGCAGGTGTGCAGCCTCGGAACCGTCTATCTGCCGCTGGCCGACCTGATCGATATCGCGGCGGAGAAGGCGAAGCTTGAGAAGCAGAAGAAGGAGCTCGCCGGCTGGATCGCCGGAACGAAGGCGCGCCTCGGCAACGAGAAATTCCTGGCGAAAGCGCCCGCGAACGTCGTCGCCGAAGCGAAGGCGCAGCTCGCGTCGATGGAGGAGAAACTCGCCCGCACGGACGAGCTGCTCGAGTCGCTGAAATAACGGCGGAACGGAAAACGGCGCCGGAGGCGGGAAAAATCGAAAAAAATCAGCCCGCCGGCTGGAAATCTCCGTTTTCCGTGCTATTTTAATCAGGTCTGCAGGTCCGGTCCGGGTGAAAACCCGATCATCTGAAGCCCGGGACGGGGGCTGGGAGACACTACGGCAGGCGCCGTTGGAGGATGTGCGAAGTTCTCCGGCAGGCGCGGCAGCGTTGGAAAACCGAAATAAATTGGACGAATCGTAGTTATGAAAACTTATCTGGCAAAAACCGGCGAAATCGAGCGGGAATACATTCTGTTCGACGCGTCGGAGGCTCCGGTCGGCCGTCTCGCCGTCCGCATCGCGAATGCGCTGCGCGGCAAGGACAAACCGACGTATACCCCTCACATCGATACGGGTGCGTTTGTGATCGTCATCAACGCCGGGAAGTCGGTCTTCACCGGCCGCAAGGGCGAAGAGAAGGTTTACGTGGATTATACCGGCTACCGCAGCGGCTACAAGGAACGTACCGCGAAGGAGCTGCGCGGGCACAATCCCGAGCGTTTCATCAAGGACGCGGTCTGGGGAATGATGCCGCACGGTCGTCTGGGGCGCGCCCAGTTCAGCAAGCTGAAGGTCTACGCCGGTGCGGAGCATCCGCACACCGCGCAGCAGCCGAAGAAAATCACCGTGAAGTAATGGAGCAGCGCTATGGCTATTAAGAGTGAAGAAATTCTGGCTACCGGTCGTCGCAAATGCGCGGTCGCGCGCGTTCGGCTCCAGCCGGGCACCGGTAAGATCGAAATCAACGGCAAGGCGATGGCGGAGTATTTCCCGAGCGAAGCGCTTTGCGGCTATGTCAATCAGGTCCTGAAGGTCACCGAGACTGAGGGCAAGGTCGATATCCGCGCCAATCTCGACGGCGGCGGCATGACCGGCCAGGCCGGCGCCCTGCGTCATGGTGTTGCACGCGCGCTCGTCAAGATGAACGAGGATGTCAAGGCGGTGCTGAAAGCCGCCGGCATGCTGACCCGCGACGCCCGCGTCAAGGAACGCAAGAAGCCCGGTCAGCCGGGTGCCCGTCGCCGGTTCCAGTTCTCGAAGCGCTAAACGTTTCCCGAACGAATCGAAGCGATTCGAAAAGCCGTACAGCCGCGCAGGTTGTACGGTTTTTTCGTTATATCCCTTCAGGTCAATCGTTCTCAGGAACGGTCCCAGGTGGCGGCAGGGGGCAAGTTTGTGTTTTGGGGGACGGTGCGAGAGAACGTTCTCCTGAAAAACAGGAAGCATGAGGTTCAGCGAAAGGGCCGTTGACGTGCGAGGAGGCCGGTCAGGCGGTGAAGCCGGTCAGGAGGCCGCTTTGCGGCAGGGGGGCCTGCGCCGCCAGCGCGGGGGCTTCCGGCCGGGGACCGGTATTGGTGCAGCAGCTTCCGGCAGATTGCGCTCTCATCTTCGCGGACAGGCGGCGCGGTGGATACGGTCGACCGGATGTTCTGCCTCTTTCCGCTGTTCCTGACTTCGCAGATGCCGCGATTCGCGCAATAATCTGGAACGAAAACGCGGAAGAATGTGGAGTTCCTCCGGACGATCATTGTTTTCCGCTTTGCCGGATATACCTCAGCGGCAGTCAGGTTGTCATATGAATCAAACTAAATTCCGGCATAGACACTGATAGGCGGGTTCTCGTAAAATCGGGCGTTCCGCCTTCCATTCCACGGGCAGCCAGAGGTAGCGGCCGTCGATTGCGTTTTCCGGATTCCAGCGATCGGCCATGAAGATGATTTCGTCCGGCGCCAGCTGCAGAGCAAAGGTACCTTGAGCCCCATAGGTGATGTCGCCTCCGGCGTCAACCGCCGGATTGCCCAGCTCAGTCCACGGCCCGGCCAGCCGATCGGCAACGGCGCTGCGGGCGGCATTGGGAGCCCAGCCGGTACAGCCGGAACCGATGAAATAATACTTTCCATTCCGCTTGAACAACACGGGAGCCTCCATCCAGCGCCATGGAAACAGCCGCCAGTAGCGTCCGGTAAAGCCGGTGTAAGTACGATCCAGTTCGGCAAGATGGAGCGTGCTGTTTTTTTCCGAGGCATAAACCACATAAGCAGTCCGGTCGTCATCGACGAAGAGCGTCATATCGCGACTCTGCTGGCCTGTTTCGAGATCCATTCCCAGCACACTGAGCTGCGGCGTCAGCGGATTGGCATCATAAGGAAGCGTCGGCATCTCCCGGCGTGCCGCTTCAATCCGGGCCGATTCTTTCAATTCCGGTGGCGTATTCTGAGCCCAGACACCCGGATTCGGGCGCCCGTGCCAAAGCAGCCGGAAAGGTCCTTCCGGCCGGTCGGCAACGGCGACGGCCTGCCGGGCATCCGAGTAGGTGCAGTCCCGTTCCAGATGGAACCACATCACGAATTTTCCCGCCGGACTGCGCACCACCTTGGGTCGTTCAATCACGCACCCCGGCAGCAGCGATCCGCCATCGCGGATATCGAATGCGATTCCCGCGTCGCACCAGTGCACCAGATCGTCCGAGCGATAGACATGTACACCGACCCAGGCCAGATTTCCACGTGTGCCGGCCACTTTGTGTTCGCCGTACCAGTAGAACAGGTTTCCTTCCTTTAATATCCCGCCGCCGTGGGCGTTGATGGGAACTCCATCGGTATCGAGCCAGATTTCGCCCGACATTCCCGGACATGCAAGCAATTCAGTCACATTCACTCTCTTTCATCTCTGTTTTCCGCTTTTCCAAAGCGTCTTTAATCTCAAGCATCCGTTCCCGGCTCAGGGGGTAGAAGAACAGCGCACCTGCCGCCAGCGCCAGCCCCGCCGCCGGAATACAGGACATCATCAGCCGCATATTCCAGAAGGTTCCCGGCTGCTGTCCGCCGCCAAGCTCCAATTCGAAGCCGGACCAGACCAGGAAATAGCCGCCGCCGATGCTGCACAGCACATAACCGAGTTTGCAGGTCCAACTGATGATTGCCCCGAAAATTCCCTCGCGCCTGCGATGATTGCACAATTCGTCATAGTCGCACGAATCCGACACCATCGCGGAAATCAGCATCCACATCGCCGATATCCCCACCGCCCCCGGAATCGGCTGAACGATCGACAGATAAGGCATCGCCGGAGTGATCAGCACCAGAATCGACAGATTGCCGAGCGCTCCCAGCATCAGGAACAGCATCAGGGCGCGGCTCTTGCCGAGCTTTTTCGATGCGAAATTTACAACCGGAATCGCCGCGATGCAGCTTCCGGCGGAAACCAGCCCGGCGATTCCGGCGAGGCGGGAAGCGAACTCCTTGTCGCCGCCGCAGCCGTAATAGATCAGCAAATTCAGGCCGAATGACAGCACGAGGAACAATCCGAATACGCTCAACGCCAGCACGACGACCAGAATCAGAAAGGGTTTGACCCGGAATGCGGTGAAGATATCCACGATGCCGACCCGTTCATACTGTTCCTTTTCGCTCCGCCGCTCCATATCCTCCTTCCGGCTGGACACCGTCGGCGTCAGCAGCAGCGGCCCCAGCGCGAACAGGATGAAAATCACGCCGCTGACCACGCTCAGGCAGCGCATTCCCTGCAGCGGAGTATCGAACCAGCTCCGCTCCGTGAACCAGTACATCCACGGCAGGATGAAAGCGCCGCAGTTCACGAAGAGCGAACGGTAGCCCATTACCCGCGTCCGCTCGTTGTAGTCCGACGAAAGCTCATAGCCCATACTGATGTAGGGAACGCAGAACAAGGTCGTCGACGTGTAGAAAAGAAGGCAGGTCGCGGTCAGATACCAGAAGTACCACATCTGCGACTTCCCTTCCGGGAACATCCAGATCAGCCAGAAGGAGAACGCGCTCATCACCGCGCCGATCAGGATGTACGGTTTGCGTTTGCCGAAACGGGAACGGGTCCGGTCGCTCAGATATCCCATCAGGGGATCGGTGACCGTATCCCAGAGCCGCGCGATCGCAAACACATACCCGAGCAGGATCGGACTCACCCCCATATAGTTGAACATGATCAACGGCAGCATGATGTTCACCACGTTCTGCACGTTGTTCTCGGTCAGCGCCCCGGCGCCGTAGCCGATTTTGTTCCAGAAAGTCAGCGGTTTCATCTTCACTCCCGGATCGGATGAATCTGTTTCGCATCGAATCGGCGCGATCGGGTGGAAAGTTCCACGATTTCGGCGTCGATCACATCGTCGTGCCAGGTCTGGACCGACAGGCTGTTCGGCCCTTCCGGAAGCGCCGCCGCCAGATTCTTCACGACGGCCTTGCCGTCGTAAAGGACATTCAGCACACCGTCGTGCAGATTGATCACCAGCGGCTTATACTCTTTTCCGGCCAACGGGACCTGCTGAAAGACCCAGCCGCGCGAATAGGGATCGGCAAGCCCGCGCACCAGCCATCCCCAGCCGGGGAAGCCGCCGCCGTAGCTGAGTGTGATGTTGCCCATCACGAAGTTGAAACGCTCCGGGAGCCTGACTTTCATTTCCAGATAGAGGTTTTTCCGGAAACAGCGTTTGAAGTCGGCGACAGCCAGTCCTTTTTCCGGTGACGCACGCAGCAGAAGCCGTTTCCCGGCTGCCTTTGCCTCTGCGGCATTGCCGAACTCCCATTCACGGCTCTGGTCCTCGATATCAAACTCTTCCGCCCCGGCAGCATCTTCCGCGACAAAGTTCCTTGCGTGGATGAGCCGGAAAGAGAGCGTGTTGTCGTGCCAGGTGCGGAATGCCAGATGGTTGTTTTCCGGCTTCAAGTCCAGTTTCTTGTCGTAGACCAGAAGTTTGTTGTTCAAATGCACGTTCAGCCGCCCGTTGCGGACGGTCAGAGCCAGCCGGTTCCAGCCGTCGCGGGCGGCGGCGAAACGGTTCACGACTCCGGCCGGATCCTCTCCGTTTTTATTATAAAAGAGCCAGCCGTTGTCACGAATGAAATCAATGCCGCCGAACTCCACTCCGATCCGGCCGTCGGCAATGAATTCAATGCAGACGGAAAGCTCTCTGCCGAACGTGAAATTCCGCAGTTCCGCGCGGGAAGCCGGAGCTCCCGGCACTGCTTTCAACGCAATCACGCCGTCCTGTCCCCGGCTGCCGCCGGAAATCCGCCATTGCGCTTCGCTTCCGGCCTCCTGCTTCGGCAGCCCGGCGGCTGCGGCGGCCTCCGGTTTCGGGCGAACTACCAGCAAGCGGCAACTGAACGATTCCAGCGCATCCTCCACCACGGCGGAATTCACCGGGATTTTCCGCAGATAGTCGTACACCTCGATCTTCCGGCCGGAGTAGAGCCGCGACAGGTCGAGCCGGTACGAATTTTTCCCGTACCGCAGGTTACTCACCACCGCCAGCGACTCATCGGCTCCATAGTAGAGGGAGGCGTAACAATTCGCGGACTCAAAGCCGATCTTCTCGTGGTTCCGCCAGAACGGATGAAAGGTGTTGCCGGGCTTGGCGAAACGTTCCAGAAGCTCCACATCGATGTTGACCGGATCGATGTCCTCATTGGTGTAATATTCGCTGTTGAACAGCAGCGCATAGGCCAGCGCCGTATCCAGCCCGTCGTAGTTGTGGAGCTGCTTCGGCCAGTAGATGGTCCGCCAGCCCCACGCCAGCCCGGAATACCCGATGGAAAACATCGCTTCGCTCGGATAGTAGCCGCGCCGGTAGCGCATCAGCTGCTCCCCTTCGAAATAGCTGTCGAAAAAGCTCAGCGTGTTCACGTCGATTCCGCCGCCGGTGTGGGCGACCAGGCAGAACTCCTCACCGGTCGCATCGAACAGGCCGCGGATGCGTTTCAGGAACTCCCGCTGTTTTACCACGCGGCTTTGAATCTGGCGGTCCATCGAGAGCTTCGTCATTTCGCCGCAGGATTCGCCGTGCAGCGGATTGCTGTCGCCCCACGGCACCGAAAGGCCGTCGCTCATCAGGCCGCGGATGCCGGTTTCCGCGATGATCTTCCGATAGTTGTGAAGCTGCAGGTCCCCCTCCGGCCCCCGCTTGCAGGTTGCAAAGCAGTTCTTTCCCTGCCAGAAGTAGTAACGCCAGGCCGGCTGCAAAGCGAGATCCTCCCGGAACTGCCGCATCGGCGGAGCATCCTCCTGCAAACCCTGACAACAGTAGAGGGTCAGCTTCTTCCCTTTGGCTGCCAGCTCTTTCACCAGCTTTTTTACCTCATCGGTTTTGGAGAGGTCGGGATAACCGTGCCAGCGGCTCCACCCTTCCCACTGCCATGTGACCCAGCCGCGTACCGGCCGGGCCGGATACGGTTTGGTCGGAGTCGGCTGCAGAAAGAAACGGAAAATCTCCTCGTCTCCCCGCAACTGTCCCGCTTCGTCCGCCAGATTGAGTTTCAGGAAATCGCCGTCTTCGTTCTGCACCACCTCGACCTGACGGCGCAAGTCGCCGGAACGGAACGGATTGCGGTCGAAGGAGAATGCCAGTCCCTCCTCCTGGTTGCCGATCCACAGATTGGCGGCCCGGTTGCGGTAACCGGCGCCGGTCAGTTCTCCGGCCCGCTGGACGGAAACGCCCGGCAGCAGGAATTTCACGATTTTCCGATCCAGCGGCAGCAGGACGGTGAGCCGGTCAACCTTCTTCAAGTCACCGCCGGACAGGGAAAACTTGATTTCCATAAAACCATCGTAATCAAGCTGGTTGTGCACCAGCATCCTCCACGGACCCGAGGTCCCGGCAGCCTCCGCCGCGACCTGGTTGCCGCGCGGCTTTACCTGAAGTTCTCCGAATGCGAAGGTCTGCTCGCGCCCATTCGCCACAACCTGAATCTGCGGCGGTGCGGCCAGAATCCGGCTCTCCGAACCGGTGCGCTCCACTGCCGCCGGGAAGGCGTTTTCGCCGAAGCTGATCTTTTTATCCAGCAGCTCGACCGTATTTCCGGCAATCTGCGGCTTCGTCCACGGGCGCGAAATCTTTTCATTGACATACTCCCGGCCCGCATCGGTATTCAGCCACTCCGGCATTTTCGCGGCGGCGCACAGCCGTTCGATTTCTGCGACGACTTTGCCGGAAGCGTCACGGACGGAGAATTTCGCCCGCCGTTCCGGCTGGTCACCCTCCGGCAATTCGCATTTCACGATCGCCTGACGGGTCGCCAGCGGATTGCTGTCACGGTCGAACATGCCGTTGAACTCCAGCTTCTCCCGAATCGCCGGGAAACCGTCAACTTCCAATACTCCGGTCAGTTCTCCAAACTCTCCGTCGATCTCCGCCACGCCGAGAATCACCCCATCCAGCGGCCCGTAGCCGATAAAGGCGCGGCACGCTTTCCGGATGGTCTGTTTTTCCGCAATCGCCGGAGCGGTTTCCTGCGATCCCGCCCCGCCCGGCGGCAGGAAGGTGATTTCTCCGAGCGGCATCGGATTGTAGCCGCCGAATGCGGGCAGGTGCCAGCCGTACATCACCGGAGCGCGGTGGCGGAAGAAATTCGCGAACACTTTCCGGTTCGCCGCCGGCTCAAGCCCGCAGCCGGAAAATGGGATCGCCATCTCCACCACCCAGCGGCCATCGGAAAACGGCGAAACGGCGGAGCGGAAAAGCGGCTTTTCCTGCGGCGCCTCGTTGAACTGCCGCTGCTGCGCATTCACTGCATTCACACTGTATGTGTAATAGAAATCCGCGGCGGTGAATTCGTTATCCATCGCCCCTTCATAACCGCCGACATTCACTTTGCCGCGCACCGCGATTTCCGGATCGGCAACGCCCAGCACCACCTGCACCGTGTCGTCATTGTCGAAAAAGGCGTCGTTCCACGGCCGCGGATACGCCTCCGGCCCCCTGCCGGACGGCTCGGAACAGACCGCCGCAACATAGAGGTGATCCCGGTCGTACTTCAACCGGAATTCCGTCGCAATTCCGTCGCCTTTCCGGCTGCCGAGCGGCATGATCTGCTTCAGAACGCAGCTTGCCTTCCATTCGTTTTCATCGAAGGCCCCGTCGATTTCCGGCGGCTTCTCCGTGAACGGCACCGCCGCCTGCGGAATCTCCGCTGCGCCGAGAACGCAACTCAGCAGCAGACCGCAGAGCAATCCGTAAAATTTTCCGTCTTTTTTCACACGTTCCCTCATCTTTCCGCTGATTACCATTTCAGATAGGATTTCACTTTCTGCACATGCGTATCTGCGAACAGACAATGGGTGGTGCCGTATTCCCCCTGCACCGGCTGGTGAGGGCCGCCCGTCTCGTCCGGCAGAGTCGCATTGACCCGCTCGCGCAGAATGAGCCGGTTCGGGAAATCGCGCAGCTTGTCGATCGTTCCCGCCCAACTGTTGACGCCGAAGGAACCGTTTTCATATTTGCCGCTCCAGGTGTGTCCCCAGTATTTGTCCTCCAGCTTGCCGGCCTCGTCGTTCTGCGCCCACGCATAGGAGCTCAGCACGTTCCCGTTGCCCGCCCCGAACGGTATCATCCGGTCTTTCGGACACCAGACCACCGGCAGCTTATGCCGCCACGCATCATCGGCGGCATCCCCGCTGCTCATGTAGGGCGCCAGAAAGATCACCCAGTTGCTGTCTTCGCTGAACGGTGTACTTCCATTTGTCGGATCGCTCCAGTTGAAAGGCGGCATTGTGTTGTAATCGCCGATATAGAACGTCATATTGCTGCCGACCTGCTTCAGGTTGCTCTGGCATTTCGTCGCATGGGCCGACTCCCGCGCCTTGTTCAGCGCCGGCAGCAGCATTCCCGCCAGAATTGCGATGATGGCTATTACAACGAGCAGCTCAATCAAAGTAAAATGACGGGATGCCGCGGAAACAGGCACGCCCATATTCCTGCGAAGGAGGCGCGAAGGAAAATGACACGTTCTCCCAATCTCATTCACAGATAAATTGAATTTCCGATAAACATTTTCCATCTTTTCAACCCTTTCCTTTTCAGTTGTTTCCACGTTCCTGGAATATTGCCCGCCTGATAGATTAAACCTTTAAGCTAACGGATAAAATTATTCGCGCGATGTATCGAGATACACAAGTTCCAGCGCGTTGACCGGGATCTGAAAATCCGCAAAAACGCCGTCCCGGCCGACAGCCGAAACCACGCTCTCCGCCTGCCGGTTCCGAACCAGCAGAGCTTTATCCTGCGCCGTGCGCAGCCGGACCGTCAGGTTCTCCGCCGGTTCCAGCGACCAATTGAATATGGCGGCGGTGACGCCGCTTCCTTCTCCGGCACGGGCGTACACCTTGGTCCGGACCCGGCATTCCGGGACCTCCGCATCCAGCGCATCGGCGGCGAGCCAGCGGAAAACCGCATGAATCTGCCGGTACTTGAATTCATGGCCGAGAAGACTCCACGCTCCGTAGCCGGCAACGGCCACCCTTCCGCCCAATGCGTTTGTAAATGTGCCGGAGCAGCAGGGGGCGATCTCATTTCCCGCATAATCGACGAGTCTTGAAAGGATTTCCGTCCCGGCTGACTGCGGGATGAATTCCGTTGCGCGGCCGCCCCGGAAGCTCTGCCGGATGTTCCGACGGAAAGGAGCGGGATTCAGGGGATGGGGGACGGACTCTTCCAGCGCATCCGCATCAAAGGTTTTTCCGATGGAGAAGCCGATCAGCCCGCCGTAACCGCGCTCAATCAGCACCCGGACGGCATCGGCGTCAAGATATCCGCCGGTGGAAAGCACCTGCAAAACGGACTCATCGGAAAGGGCGCGGGCCTCGCGGCCGGATAAAGCGCCGCAAAGCGCATGTTCCGGGGCATACGCATACGGCAGCCCCAGCGCGTGAAAACCGCGGGAAGCGTCGTTGCCGGCGACGGGAAACCCGCCGCCCCGGAGGAAATCCGTTTCGGCGCCCAGAAAATAATCCTTATCCTTTCCAAACCAGATTCCCCGGAGGGGACGGCCGCGGTTCAGGCGGACTATTTTGTCGTTGAACCGGCGCTGTTCCTTCAGTTCAAGCAGGTAAGGCTCATAACACTCAAACGGCGCGGAAGCGGGGTCCCCCAGAAGGTTCAGGGCGGTCCCGGTACAGCCCGCCGCACAGTAAAGCGAGGTCTCCAGAGCGGTAAACGACGTGCCTTTCTGCAGCCGCGAATAAGGGAAGTTCTCCAGCTCGCCCTGAACAACCGTCACCTCCGGGGGCAGCATCGCTGCTTCCGCCGCTATGGTGTCGGCTTTCCGGAGTAACTCTTCCAGATCGGTGTCGCAATAGGCTCCGCCGCCGGGACGCCACCACACGGAGCCGCCGCCCTCTCCGCCCAGCAGAGGCGCCTGCCGCTTCCTGTCGGACTCCCACAGGTCGAGGCAGTCCATCTTGCCGAGGATGATATCCGGATTCACCTCATGAACTGTTTGCCGGATAAAGATAAAAGCCGACGCCAGCACCTGCCGGTTCCACTCCAGCATCTTCAAACGGCGCTCCCGCAGCTCTTCTGCCGAACCGCGGTCGAAAAAAACGGCGAACTCCCGGCGGCTTCCATGAAATCCGAAGTATTCCGACAGCTTCCGGAAACAACCGTCGCAGAAACAGCCGTAAGAAGCGGCCCCGTGATTGTGCAAGCGCAGGTCATCGTCGATCCAGATGAATTCCGGCCCGGCTTCCGCAAGCATCCGGTAAACCGGTTTCAGGTAAGAATTTTTCCAGATTTCCCCCTGCGGGCAGAAGTTGCCCGGGCTGGAATTTCCGTCGATGTCCATGAATGGTTCACCGGAGAGCGATTCCGCACTCTTCCGGTCCTCCGCGGCATGTCCGAGGGTACATAAAATATTGATTCCCGCCCGACATCCGGCAGCTTTCAAAGCCGAAACGCGCTTTTTCAAAATACCGGCCCGGCCCGTCATTTTCTCCAAAGAAGGAGCGACGTGAATATCACCGGTCAGCAACGCCACTTCATCAAGCGCCTGAAGCCGGTTCAGCCAGGCCAGGAAACCTGCAAACTCCGTCTCCGGCTCCCAGATGGCGGGAGTGACTCTCAGCGACATTTGACTCATAACTTCCACCGTTGCTTTTGCCGCCGGGAATTTCCCCGGCACTTTTCATTAAAAACGATCCCTGTTTTCCGCCACGCTGCCCCGGACCACCAGCTCCGCCTTTTCACAATAGGAGTACCGGCCCGATGAGTTCTTACCGACAATGGCGGTCGTCATGCGGACGATCTCTGCAACGTAATTTTCAAGGTTGAACCGTACTGTCGTCAGCTCCGGCGTAGTCAGCCATGCTCCGGTCTGGTCGTCGAAACCGATCAGCGAGAGCTGTTCCGGCACCCGGAGCCCAAGCCGGTCGGCAACCTTCAGCGCCAGCATCGCGTAGTTGTCGTTGTGGCACAGGAGAGCGGTCGGGCGCTGTTCCGTGCGCAGCACTTTTTCCAGAAACTCTCCGGTCTCCGGCGTCGGCACCGAACCGTTGGCCGGAATCACAACCGCCGGATCAAACGTGATATTCCGGCTTTCCAGAAAGCTGCGGTATGCGGAAAAGCGCGTATACGGAGAAGGGTTGTCGAGGTCGAACGCATTCAGCCCCAGATAACCGATCCGGCGGTGTCCCATTTCACACAGGTACTGCATGGCCTGTTGCGTTCCTCCGACCAGGTCGAGCATCAGATGCGAACAGGGCAGCAGATCGACGCTGTCGAAAATGATCAGCTTTTCAGTCGCCAGATACTCCTGCGAAACCACCTGATAGCGGGAACGGTCGCACGGCCCCAGCAACACCACTTCCGCTTTGATCTGATTGAAGAAATTCAATGCCCAGCTTTCGTTCCGGTCGCGGGCATCCCTCCGGAACGGGTCCAGCACGATCGTGATCGCGTAGAGGTTCGCCTCGGAGAGCTGCAGTTGCAGGCGGCAGAGCAATTCCCCATACCACGGCGTTGACGGCGGTACGCAAAGACAGATGCCGACAATGCCGGTACGCCCGCTCAGCAGCGAGCGCGCCATATAATTCGGCCGGTAACCCACCGCCTCGGCATAGGCGCGAATCTCTTTCGCGAGTTTTTCCGCAACCCCCTTGCGGTGATTCAGCGCATTGCTGACCGTCACCGAGGAAACATTGAATTTTTTTGCAATTTCACAGATGCTCATAAGAATAGATTAAACCTTTAAGTTGTTAATATTATGATCGATTTTATCCCGGATGTCAAGTCTTCAGAAGAAAAAACCGTGATTTTTCTGCAACTTTTTTTTGCAAATTATTCTTTACTGTGGCTCTGAGTGCCCGGCATTTGAGCGTGCAGAGTCCAAAGGACAGGAGGCATCATGGCAAGAGCCGAAGTATGGGAAGCAATGATCCGGGAACGGATCATCCTGTTTCAGGCGCTCATACGCAAACTCGACAGACAGCCGGAAAACAATCCGGCCGCCCGCTGGCGGGCGACGGTCGGTCTGACGACGGATTACTGTCCGGAGAACCGCCCGGGCCGGATGTCCGAAGTGCATTCCACAGCCGCTGTATTCAATCTTGGACAGGTATTCTTTGAAATCCGGCCGGCAGCTCCCGCCGCTTTTCCGGGAGTCAAGTCAGCAAGCGCAAGTTCTGCTGGTTTATTTCCTGCATCGGATCGCGTCGCTGTTTCTTTCGGCTATATTTTGCCGGGCCGCTTTGCTTCCACCCGGGTGGCATTTTCCTGACAAGCCGGACCATCATAAAAATGCTTCGACACCGGGTTGTTCAAATCCAGGAGCCGTATAACGGCAGGGATACCTGGAACCTTCGGCAAGTTTTCGCAACCGATTTTTGCACTCATGCTTCTTTTTCCAAGATAAAATTGACACCGAGTGCAAATACGCGATGACCGAAATCATTGGGATGGTTGACCCCGTTGCCCGTCAGATCCATAAACGTCTTCCGTTTCAACAACCGTTGCCATAGTGAAAAAAGATCGGCAAAAGCGACATGCTTTCCCGCTTCGGCGGCGAGTTGCCGAAGTGCCCGTGAAAATTCATCTGCTTTTTTAAGGGGAGTATTACTCCATTCCGGATTGCCGCTCATTGAAGCAATCAGCAGAAACTCTGTTTCCGGCGAGGCAAGTTGTGCAATCTGAACGGTTTTCTGGATGTTAGCCAGATATTCCTCTGCTTCGTCCGACACAGCAAAATCGTTCATCCCGAATGCAATCACCTGCAAATCAGGACAGTCGTCGCTCCATTTCTTCACGCAGGTAAGCGGATACTCGCTGCGGGCGCCGCTCAAACTGTGGTTGCGCAACTCAACACAGAGGCTGAAACGTTCCCCCAGATGCCGGGCAGCTAATTCAGCAAACGGCGGCTGAAACGGGGAAAATTTGTGATAGCCGGAAGCATTGTAGCCCTCGGAAATGCTGTCGCCGAGCCAGCTGATCCGTATTGCACCGCCACGGCGGGATAATTTCGCGCGGAACCGGGGAAGACGTCCGGAAAGCGGCGACAAAATTTCCTCCAGCGGAAAATCAATTTCTTCGGCAATATAATCTACCGCAAACTGATGCTCTGCAAAAAAATTGCGATTGTCAAACAACAGCGGCCGCCCATCCAATCCGCCCTGGATTGCCCGTGCGCCGGGATTTGGATAAAACGGGCCTGCCGGGTGGAGATCTTCATCGGAAAGCCGGGGAATTCGGGAGTTTTCGGGACGAATTATCTGCTGTGTTTCCGGGTTGAAGTTCCAATCCCGTTCCGGCAGATACTCCATGCCGGTGGCAGAACAGAAAATCCGTTGAATTTTGCGTACCGGAAATAAAAGCCGGACTTCATCGCAGTCGGCAAACATGCCGGTTTCGCCGAATATCTCACTGTTTTTTTGATTCCACAGATTCCACATGATCGTCCTCTGTTATTTTTTCAAACCGTCCGGACTCTCCGGAAATCGGGTCCAAAATCGTTCCATCGGCAAAATGGTGGTAGAGAATATGCGCCCCCCAGGCGTGACAATCCGACCGAAGCCAGTTTCCGCCGGGAAAAACCTCCGGGATCGTGCGCATATCAGGTTGATCGGCGGTCTGCAAATATCTCTCCAGACGCGCCAGAAAAAGCTCTTTCTGTTTGAAAGCGCGGCAGGCTTCCAGATAATAGAAGGAAAAGGCGATGCCGCACTGATCGAGGTCGCCTTTGCGAAGCGAGGGCAGCACCGCAGTTTCGCCCAGAGCCAGCAGCGCAAATACTTGTGCGTGTTCCGAAACATAGCTGCGGGCGCTGTCTTCCGCAAAGCAGCCGCGTTCCCGGATAAAATAAGTATTGCGAATCGCCGCGGACAGGTTTTCCGCAAGGCATTCCCGTTCCCGGGCGGCCTCCGGCGAGCCGAAATGTTTTTCCAGATCGGCAAGGTCTTTCAAGGCCAGGAGAAAAACCAGATTCAAAGTGCATCCTTCGCCATTCCGGCACCCCGGCGGCACACCGCCTTCCCAGTTGTCAAGCCAATCAA